>DVGR01000259.1 GCA_018712605.1 Candidatus Choladousia intestinigallinarum | reverse complement strand
GAAGACCTTTCGGCACTCTCTCGGAGGGCTGTTCCAAAAGCCGGCCCACCTCCGCCACGCTTAATATCTCAGGATATTTCTTCTCAATGTGAGGCGCCTTAATCTGTTCCGTGGGATCTGTCTCTATCTCCCTGCGCCCATACTCATAATGAAAAAAAGCTTTCATGGAAGCCACGTTCCTGGATACCGTGGCCGTGGACAAGCCCTGCTTTTCCAGATAAAGAATATAAGAATTTAAATTTGTCGCCGTAACGCTTTCCGGCCCGTTCACCCCATGCTCCAGCAAGTATTTCTCCAGCTTTCTCAAGTCTCTCTCATATGAGCTTACCGTGCTTTTTGAGGCGTGCTTTGTTTCTGTCAGGTAGCTGGCAAACCTGGACAAACCTAGTCCCATACTTTTCTCCTTGGCAAACATTTTTCATTTTGTCGCCGCGCACAGCGGCGCACTCCGCATGAGCCGAAGGACTCCCTCAAAGTCCCCGTCTTCATACGGCGTCACTTATTATACGCAATTCCTTATGTAAAATCAAGGCAAAACTTTTAATGAAAATACTGAAGAAAAATTTTCATGGTCCAGGTACCCAGGAAGCATTCCACCCCGCATCCCCAAAGGCACAGCAGCAGAATTTTTCCCAACACCTTCAAATCGTATCTCCCCATCACAGCCCCTCCCTGGGGCAGCGCATCCGCCCGCCAGCAGCGCCTGTGAAACAAGAAGAACAATTCCTCTCTCCAGGCAGCCAGATAAAGCATCCACTGGGGCATGAGGCAGCAGAAAAATAAGAGAGCACCCCCATATCCCTCCTGCAAAAGAAAAACCGCCAGGAGCAGTCCCGCCGCCGACGCCAGCATAAAAAGGCAGAGCCCATGAAAGGCCAGGCCGATTACCGTGTAGCTGCTCATCCACAGAAATAAAAAGAAGCTCAGCCTCTTCTGAAAAACGGCTGTAAAAAGTTCCCATCCGCTCACACGGATCTCCTGATATCTGGAGAGGCTGTACTGGCTTAAAAGCCCGGCATACGTCCCGCTTCCCATCTTCAGAATCCCCGGCAGCACGCTTCCCGCAAAAAAACCGCCGCAGACTACTGCACACAATAAAATCCATTCCCGCTGTCCCTCTTTCACTTTCAGACGCTCCCCATGGCTTTACTCTAGTCTATGGCAGTTTTAAAGATTCTAATACGGAATCTTCTTTATTATTTATCCCAGTCTCCCTCCATGAGTTCCTGGGCGAACCTTTCATATCCGTAACGGCTGGCTGCCGCCGTCACTCCCTCTGTCACCTCTTCCCTGGTATAGCCGGATTCCTCCAGATACTCGTCTGAAAGTCCAGTAAGCAGATCATAGAACAGCAGAGCCAGCCCGAAGGCCCGGTTTTCATCCTGATCCAGTTCATCCAGATACTCATACAGAAGGTTTTCCGCCTCGTTAATCTTTTTTTCTTCCACTAGGTTTTTCAGCTTTTGGTACCGCTGGTTGAGATCGCTGTCCGCAACCGTCTGCACCGTCCCATCCTTCTCTTCCTCTCTCCAGTCAATGTGAAGCACCAGCTTCAGAAGCGCACGGATCATCTCATGGATCAGCCGCATCACGTAGTCTCTCTCCACCATCTGTGTTTCTTCTCCTTTCCGGCATCAATGATGTTCCGCAAGATATTCTTTTAGAAAGCTGTATATCTCCTTCTCCGTGGGCGGGCAGCCCTTCAGGCTGCGGGAAAATCCCCCGGTGCAGGAACCGATCCCCAGTTTCCCTTTTTTGCCCCGGTAGCCCTGTCCAATACAGATCTTTATATCCAGCTTTTCCAGAAGCCCTTCCTGTTTCAGCCGGTCCAGGGCCGGGATCAGGTACCCGTAGCAGGCGCTGCAGGATTCCACCTCCTCCACGGCATCGCAGACCTCCACCGTCTTTCTGGCGCAGGGCAGGGACTCTCCTTCCCAGGAGTCAGCGCCAAGTGTGCGGATCTGCGCCCGGTTTACATCCGTACTCCCCACTCCCAGCTCCCCGGCCAGCTTCACATAGGGGACATCCTCCGTCCTGTAATGAAGAAGCTTACACACATAGGCATCCACCAGCACCGGATCCCTGGCGGCCATGACGCAGTTTCGCACCACGGGATTCCCTCCGTCCTCAAAGTCCAGATCCCCGCAGATGTGGTCCACCACGATAAAATCCTGGCGGATTCCCGCATTTAAACAGGCAATGGGCTTATGCAGACCCATGGCATGAAACTTTCTTTTCTCTTTGTTGGGAATCAGGCCCTTCAGATTCTTCAGGGCGCAGGTGATTTTAGTCTGGCAGTGTCCTTTGAGCACTGGCACGTTAATCAGGAAATCCACCTGATCCACACGGTCGCAGACGGACAGCAGCATCCCGCCGCAGTCTCTCTTATGGCTCTTGTCCTTCTGCATATCGTAAAAAGGCACTCCATATTTCTCTGACAGCTTATCATACCCGCACAGCTTCATGACCTGGGAAGTGCTGTCTCCCACCCAGGAACCCTCCATAACGCAGATTTTCTCGAAGCCCTCGTCCTGAAGGTACTCGATAATCCCCGCCACGACTTCAGGATGCGTGGTGGCTCCATAATCCGCCGTGGAGGCGGATACCAGGTTAGGCTTTAAACCTATCCTGGCATTTCTTCCGGGAATGATCCCCGAAAGCCCCGCCTCCCTTAAAAGCTCCTTGGTCATCTCTTTATAGTCTGTGCCGTATATTTTCAGAATCTCGTTTTTTTCCATAGACGCCTCCGTCACTGTCTTGTAAAGCTTACCACTTCCCCGGATCCCGGCGCTCCGTAATACTGAATCCTGACAGGCTCTCCAGGGGTTAAGAAATCCGGCCGGTCAATTCCCCGGAGCATAAACTCATATTCCTCACCTTCCGCTGTCTGGATTCCAACGATATCATTTCCCTCAAAGGTCAGAGTTCCCTCCATGGTGTTTAACCCCTGGGACAAATCTTCCGCTGTGGCAGAGGGATAAGCGTACTGGGCCATAGGACTTCCCTGCAGCTCACCCAGATATTCCAGGGCTATGTGATCTCCCGGCTCCCCGGCTACTACTGTGGTCCATTCGCAGAAAGGAAAGGTATAATAGCCCCCGTCGTCCCCCTGCAGTGTAATGCCGCTGCTGTCCCGGCTTACAACAGTGCCTTCCACGATCCCTCCGGCATCCTTCAGGCTCTGGTAGGTGGCGGCCGAGTCATTCTGCGTCTCAGCTTGAATGGTCTCAGGCTGTTCTGTCTCCTGATACACGTCCTGTACTGCCTGAGTTTGGCTCTGGGAACTTTCCATGGGTTCCTGCCCGGCATTTACGGGGCTCACCGTCTGTTCCGTCTGCTGCACCGATACCGGAGCAGGATTCTCCGTCTGCTGAACTGACGCTGGAGCAACGCTCTCCGTCTGCCTAACCGGCGCGGCAGCGGGATTCTCCGTCTGCATAACGGGCTCCGCAGCAGGACTTTCTGTCTTCAACCCAGGCGCTGCCGAAGAAGCAGATGTTTTCATATTCTGCACCGTGGCCGTCTCAGGTTCCGCCAGATCTTCCTCCACACGCCCGGAAGCATAGACGGAAGGTTCTCTTTTCCCTGAGGGAGATCCCGCAGGATTTTCTATGGAAGTACCCACCGCTCCGTTTAATAAAAACACGGAAAGGCAGATCAGCCCCGCCGGCAGAATTCCCCGCTTTAGGGTCTCCGCTCTTCTCATATAGAAAATCCGGTCTTTAAATACCAAAAGGCTGTCGTTTAAGCTCACTGCCAGATGAGGCGCCAGTACCCGCTCCAGGGCGGCTGTCTTCAGCAGCAGGCGCTGATACAGTTTCTTTTCTTGTTCCTGACAGCATTCGATCACTTCTCTGTCCCTGAGATTTTCTATATCCTTCTCCGCCTCAATACGCATGAGGGAAAGGAAGGGGTTAAACCAGTACAGAACCGATACCGTCATAAGAAGCATTTTGTACCATAAATCTCTGCTTCGGTAATGAAACAGCTCATGGGAAAAAATCAGCTCCAGCTCATCTAAAGAATATCCCTTCTCAGGAATATAGAGGGCCGGATGCACCATCCCCGCCAGAAGAGGGCTTTCCAGGTTCTCCACTCTCAAAAGACTGGGCGGCCTGCGGATGCGCTTTTTCACGCACTCCGTCCGGTAAATCCTGCGGATCGCCCTGTCTGTCTCCGGCATACTCCACCTTCTCAGTTTTCTGATGGAATACAGATACTGAGAAATCCGAAAACAGGCCAGGAGAATAATCCCCCCGATCCATATCGGGAAAAATATCTGAAGCACTCCCCTCCATGAGATCCGCCTTGCCGGGAGCTTTATCTCCCGCGCCCCATACTCAGGCAAAGTTTCCTCCCCTGAAACTTCCTTATTCTCCCCAGAAAGGGTTTCCAAATCTTCCTTTGCCCCATTTCCTGCTTCTTCCGTGATCTTCACCGTCACCACTCCCTTGGGGAAGGGATTGACCGGGAAGAGCAGAACCAGGGAAAGAATGAGCCAGACAGCGTATTTCCAACTGGCCGTATATCTGTTTTTCAGCCTTCTCCCAAGAAACGCCGCTGCCAAAATCACTATGGAAACCACTATATTAAGCTTGATAATATACAAAAGTTGTTCTTCCATACCTATTCCTCCGGCTCTTCCATCTCCTGCAAAAACTCATTCAGCTCCTGGATTTCTTCTCTGTCCAGTTTCTTTCCTCCATATAGAGAAACCACAAACTTTTTGAGAGAATTTCCATACAATTTTTCCAATATATTTTGACTTTCACTCTGCTGGTACTCTTCCTGGGAGACCAGCGGGGTATACAGATTCAGCTTCCCGCATTTTTCCACGGACACAAATTTTTTCTTCTCCAGCCGTGAAAGGAGAGTCAGTATCGTGGTAGGCGAGAGCCTCTTCTTCTCATTCACAAATTTTTCAATCTCCGGCCGGCTCATAGGCGGCTGGTGGCTCCAGAGTATGAGCATAATATCCAGCTCCGAATCTGGAAGCCTCTGCTGGTTTTTTTTCATCTCTTTTCATCCCCCTTCCCAACTTTTCTCTGATATTATTCTACCCTTGCAGTATTATTCTGTCAATTCTTTTAAAGTACCTAGATTCTTGAACTCAATGCGCTGTTTCAGAGAGAACTACAAATTCCCGCATGGCAGTCTCCTTTTCCGATTCAGGCGCCTCCTCTGTCACATACTCTCCGTCCACATAGGCCTTCACCCCTCTCCAGCTAATCTCAATCCAGCCATTGTCGCAAACCCCTGTCTGTTCCAGGGCATCTCCCGCAAATGCACCGTCCAGGATTTTATAATCTGTACCTGCCCCGCTTCTTATATTCACTCCCCTAACGGCATAAACCGTCTTCTTTAAAGGTGTCACTGCCACAGGTTCCCCTGTCCGCTGAGGCGGCGCTGTCTCAGGAACCGTCTCTGCCTTAAGTACCGTTTCCGTCCCCGAAACCTGCTGCGGCTCAGAATTTTCCAAACCTTCGTCTTCTCCCTTTTCCTCCTTCCAGAGAATCTCTTCTCTCTTCCTCCCGCAGCCGCTCACTCCGGTCATTAAGGT
>DVGR01000258.1 GCA_018712605.1 Candidatus Choladousia intestinigallinarum | reverse complement strand
AGACTTTCCAAATATTCAGTGGAACCATTTCTATTCTGTATTTGATGATCCAAGAGATCAAATGATGGTTATTGTTGGGACTATTTTGTGGGATAAGGATAATGGAAATTTATAGAAAAATTATACCTGTTTTAGGAGTTCTCCTAAAACAGGTATAAAATAAATCGACCTTTTGTTCAAATTTAAACTATTATCCTATTAATGATCTTGTTAAAGTTCTTTAGTGCTTTTTGTCTCATGCTATTAATGGCGGATGGAGGGATTAGATTGAAAAAAGTTATTTTGTTGATAATTTTAATAGTAATTGATTTCATATACTATTGGTGTTTTCAAAGAATTTTTGCAGATAATTTTTTGTTATGTATTGTCATCTTTATAGGGCTTTTAGTTGGCTGGGGCGTAAATCTTGTATACATATTAAGATCCAATGGGATATTTCAGAAGATTATTTTGTTTGTTTTTGTTGGAAGTTATATTATTTTCAAATTCTCGGGATGTATAGATATAATAAAGTTTAATATGTATCAAGAGAAAAGAGAAGAAATCGTGAAAATGATAGTGACAGGAAAATTGAAAAAAGACGATAAAAAAGATACTGTTAATTTACCGGTTTCTTATGAAAAGTTTTCCGATGGTGGAGAAGTTGTTATGCTTGA
The DNA here is from genome assembly GCA_018712605.1 of Candidatus Choladousia intestinigallinarum. Taxonomy (GTDB): domain Bacteria; phylum Bacillota; class Clostridia; order Lachnospirales; family Lachnospiraceae; genus Choladousia; species Choladousia intestinigallinarum. Next base: position 2,342 of record DVGR01000258.1, on the reverse strand, counting down.
TTCCGATGAAAAAATAATGGTGGGATTTTGGGAGAATAGAGGATTTTTAAATAGTGGTATGGATTTATATGTATATTCTGAAAATAATAGTGAAGATGAATTGATATATCGTTTAAAAAAATGTTGGTGGTATTTGGAACAAATAAAGATAAAAGAAATAGAAAAGAATTGGTTTTATATAAAAGCTCAATAACTATTTAGCTGTTTTGGAGGCGGTCTTAAAACCGGCCGCTTCCTTTTTTGCACTCTTTTTTAAGAAAAAATCAGACGAAAGAGGAGGAAAAAAGATGAAATACAAAATTTTTACAGCCCTGGCCATTGCCGGAAGCACCCTGGCGGAGCTGCTTGGGGGATGGGACCAGGCGCTGCAGACACTGGTGATCTTTATGGCTGCGGACTGGATCACGGGAGGGATACTTCTTCCGGCGGTATTCCGAAAAAGCCCGAAATCCCCTAACGGGGCCCTGGAGAGCAGGGCGGGATGGAAGGGGCTGTGCCGGAAAGCCATGACGCTGCTGTATGTGCTGATCGCGGCCCGCCTGGACCTGCTGCTTGGCGTAGATTATGTAAGGGATGCCGTCTGCATCGGGTTTATTGCAAATGAGGCGCTGTCGATCGTGGAGAATGCAGGGCTGATGGGAATGCCCCTTCCGGATGCCGTACGGAAAGGGATCGACGTTTTAAAGTCAACGTCGGAAAGCGGGGTGAGCGGTTATGGCAAGCCTTAAGGAACTTCTTGCCCTTGCGAAGAGTCAGGTCGGGTATCAGGAAAAAGCAAGCAATGCCTGTCTGGATGATTTACATGAAAACGCCGGATACCAGAATTATACAAAATATTCCAGGGACGTAAACAGCTGGGGGCTGGAAGGCTGCCAGGGACAGCCCTGGTGCGCTACTTACCAGTTCTGGATGGAGGCAAAGACTTTCGGTGTGGATGCTGCGTTAGGACATTTTCATATGGACAGAGAGCATTATCAAGCATATAACTGTGCCTGCATCTACCGTGCATTTCAAAGCGCCGGGTGTGTTTCCCGTTCCCCGCAGGCTGGGGCTCTGGTGATCTTTCAGGATTACAGACATGTCGGCAGGGTGACAGGGATAAAGGATGGAAGGGTATATACTAATGAAGGGAATACCTCCGCACTGTATGGCGACAGCAACGGAGGGACTGTCAGAGAAAAAAGCTACCTCCTGACAGATCCCAATATACTGGGATATTGTATTATTAACTATGAGGCTGGAGAAGACAGTGGGGAAATGGATACCGGAGAAGGCTTTCTGCCGGAAGAGACAATACAGACGAAGTCACAGACAGAAAGTTTCCAGAGATGGCTGAATACTTGGTACAGCTCCTTGCTCGCAACCTATACGAGAGAGCCGCTGGATGAGGATGGAAGTTTTGGCCCGAAAACAAGACAGGCGTCTCTGCTGGTATGGAAAGATATCCTTAACAGGCTGTATGGAAGATGTTTATCCCTGGAAGTCAATACCTTTGACGCGTCCTGCAGGGAAGCGGCGGGAACCGCCCTGATCAGTTATGGTTCATCCGGGACGCTGACAGCCATTGCGGAAGGGATCCTTGGGGCAGGAGGTTTTTATACAGGAAATATTGACGCCGAGTTTGGCCCCGGTATGGAACAGGCTGTACGGAAATTCCAGAAAGCGGAAGCGCTCAGCGCTGACGGGATCATAGGCCGTGATACCTGGACAAAGCTGTTTGCAGTATAAATCAAAGAAAGGATAACGGGATACCTTAACTGGAATAGAGAAGGTACCAGATGGTGGAAAATATGAAGAAATCATTTGACAGAGAACGCATAAGGCTAGGGGCACGGATTAGAAGTTTCCGAAAAGGATGTGACCTTACACAGGAAAGTATGGCGGAAAAGCTGGACGTTTCTGTAATTACACTTTCGCGAATAGAGAACGGAGCTACCGTTTTAGACGTATGCCTGCTGCTGAAGATGTCGAAAATTCTGAAAGTGCCGATAGATGTACTGGTGGGGAGACATCAGCTGATGACAGAAGCGAAAAGAAGGAGACGTAAGAAACAGGCATTCTAAAATCAATTTATATGCTTATTGTAAGGGAAATCTGCCTACCAGAAAAGTTGCGAGCAGTTTGTATGAAGGAGAAGAAAAATGGACATTGATCTGTTAGTACTGTTTGTTTTAGGAGATTTTATTTTTACAAAAATCTTATTTGGATTTAATCCCGCATTAAGTTTTTGCATATTTTTGGCAATTATCATTACGCCATTAGATATGGTATCTACAAGATTTAATTATAATTTTGGCGGTGATAGGGTTGAACAGAATCCATTATACGAAAGAGGCTGTTTT
>DVGR01000257.1 GCA_018712605.1 Candidatus Choladousia intestinigallinarum | reverse complement strand
GCTATGAGTGTGTCTGCCCTGTCTGCAGGGATGAGATGCTGAAAATAGGGCTGGATCCCAGAAAAAGAGAGGATGTACAGAAGCATGACAGGATGGCAGAGATCGCTTTCTGCCGTGATATCTATACTTTTCTCAAAGAAATGGATCCCCATCTGGAGCTTTACTTTAATTCGTTTCCATATGCGATTGATAATGGCCTGGATGAGCAGACCTCTTCCGCCACGAAAAGGAAATACTATACTTGTGTGGACATAGAGTCCCTTCCCAGCGAAGAGTGGGGATATAATCATTTTCCTATAGCTGCCAGCTATGTCAATAAATATGACCAGGAAATCGCTATGATGAATGGAAAGTTCCATTTTAGCTGGGCTGACTTTGGGACGATTCGCAACCAGGCGGCGATGGAGTATGAATGTTTCCGGGCTCTTGCTTACGGTGCCAAAATCTGCATAGGGGATCAGCTCCACCCGGCAGGCAAGCTGGATCCTGTTGTATACAGACAGATCGGACAGGTATTTTCCTCTGTGGAGGCAAAAGAGCCGTGGCTTTACCATACAAAGCCGGTCTGCGAAGTGGGGGTTTTTGTGACATCCGGAAGGACGGTTTCTCCGCAGACACCGGCGCTGGTGGAAGAGGGTGTATACCGGATGCTGGTTGAGCTGCATATTCCATTCCATTTTTTGAATTACAGCGATGATTTTTCGGGTTACCGCCTGCTGATTCTGCCGGACTGCTTCAAGCCGGATAAAAAGCTGGCAGAGAAAATAGACGGTTACGTGGAAGAGGGCGGGAAAATTCTGGTTACAGGCAGCTCTGGGACGGGAGAAGGAGGATTTCTGTTAAAATCCATCCATGCTGAATTTAAGGGGAAGAGTAAGTTTACTACCAGGTATATAAGGCTTGATCCAGAGTATTTTCAGGACGTGCCCCAGATGGATCATGTGCTGTATGAGCAGGGGTACAGCATCTCGTCCGAAGAGACGTCTGCTGCATGGATTGTAGAGCCGTATTTTAACCGCTCTTATCTTCACTTCTGTTCTCACAGACAGACGCCGCCTAAAAAGGAGGCGCAGGATGAGCCGGCGGTTATTTTTGGGAAAAATTATGCCTACGTCAGTTCGCCTCTTTTTACAGACTACATAAATAACGGCTATAGAGTCCACCGGGAGATTATACGTTCCTGCATAGACAGACTCCTTCCTGACCGTCTTATCCTCACAGATCTTCCCACAGTAACGGAGATGACGGTCCGGGAGAATGAGGAAGCTTATATGATTCATCTGCTCAATTATGTGATGCAGAAAAAGTCAAAGCGTCTGGAGCTGATTGAAGAGACGTATGCCGTTTCAGACCGCCATCTTTTCATAAAGCTGCAGCAGCAGCCCAAAATGGTGCTGCTTCAGCCGGAAGGCACTGAATTGCCTGCCATTTATCAGGACGGTTATGTGCGAGTGGATCTTCCGGCAATATCGGGACATACGATGATTGAAGTTTTAAAAGATGTTGAGGTCAAGAACCCTCAACTATGATGCCTACGGATTGTTCCGTGCTGCGCACTCCCACAATCCTCCCCAATATTCGCATATCGTGGGATATACATCCCACTTTTATGCTCATATCGGGGCGGGTCAAAAGGCCTTTCGCTCACCTATGAGCAAGCTCATGTGAGCTTAGGCCTTTTGACCCTGGCATCTTTAAAATAAAATATCATAATTTCAGAGTTTAAAATTGCTGGATTCGCCAACCCATACTATAATAAAAATGATGTTGAGGTCAAAAGCCTTCAACCATGATGCCTACGGATTGTTTCGTGCTGCGCGCTCCCACAATCCAGCCCAATATTCGCATATCGTGGGCTTAGGCCTTTTGACCCTGGCATCATAAAAAATAGGAAATCAAACTTTGGCAAAGGTTGGGAAGAACGGTTATGAGAACTACCATGAAAGACATAGCAAGGGAGTGCGGGGTATCGGTCTCCGCTGTATCTCTTGCTCTTTCCGGAAAAGCTAAAAAAGGAAGAATCTCGGAGAGTAAGATGGAAGAAATACGCCAGACGGCCAGGAGGATGAATTATTATCTCAACAGTGCGGCCTCCGATTTGGCCAGAGGGCAAAGCAGAGTGATCGGCATGGTGATCAATGATATACGGAATTCACATATTGCGGAGCTGGATATTGCGATCAGCCGGGTTCTGCAGACCCGCGGCTATTCTGTGGTCAATCACATTCTGCATGATCAGAAGGAAGAAGAGCAGGAGGAATTGGTGCAAAGGATTGCCGCTGGAAACCTCTGCGCCCTGATCTGGGCCAAACCGTTCGAACCAGCCAAAATTAAGGAGAACCAGAGGCTCTATGAAATCATCGACTCTTTGGATATACCAGTGATCACCATGGACGCCTACGAATTTAAAAGCGATGGGCTGAATATCTGCTACGATTACGAGAAGGCCGGATACCTGGCGGTAAATTATCTGATCGGATGCGGACACAAGAGAATCGGATGCATTGCCGGCAATCAGGAGTACCGTGTTACCAGGGACCGGATGGCCGGCTATCGCAAAGCTTTGGAGGAAGCAGGACTTTCCTTTGATGACAAGCTGGTATACAGCGGAGACTATACAATGGAAAGCGGCAGCCAGGCGCTGTCCTATCTCATGGGGCAGCACGTGACGGCCATTTTTGCCATGAACGATGAGATGGCTTTTGGGGTTTACAGGAGTGCAAGAAATTACGGAGTTCGCATTCCGGAGGATCTCTCCGTGGTAGGATGCGACAATGTGCCTTTTGCGGAAGTGCTGGAGGCTCCTCTGACCACAGTAGGAGTACCGGCAGAGCAGATGGGAATCTACATCGGCCAGCAGCTCTGTACCGCAATTGAAGAGCATCCGGCTTCCATGCAGAATCAGCAGGGAAAGCCAAGGAAGACGGTTTATTACCAGCCGGATCTGTATGTGAGAGGCAGCGTTAAAAAAATCAGGATTTACGAATAAGAAGGCAGTTATAGTATAAATGGGAGACGGTATACAAAGGCCGTCTTCTATTTTTGCGTTTTCAAAAGGATTAAAGTCCTTGCATTTTAAATAATTCTGCAATTTCATCGGCGGATTCCTTCATTCCCCGCTGGAACCAAGTGTCTATCCAGCCCAAAAGCGCATAGGCAGCGAAAGCAGAAGAGTAGGCGCTTATTTTATCGTACTCTGGTTTGGGGCCGCAAAGACCAAGGATTGCGTCTCTTAATAGATAAGTAAGCCCGCTATCGTTTATAAGTTTATAAAAAGAGTGATTTGTTTCAAAATGTGAAAGCATTATGCGGATCTGTTCGCTTAAAGGCTTGTGGCTGTTTTTGCGCCACTCGTCTCCCCATTCGTGCGTTTTCTCTTCTAAAAGGCGCTTTATAATATCTTCTTTGCAGCCGAAATTACGGTAAAAGGAGGCTCTGCCCACCCCCGCTTTATCGACCAGTTCGCTTATGGAAATGTCATTTATCGGTTTTTCGGCCAGAAGGTCAAGAAACGCATTCGTTAAACGCTCAATTACATACGTATTGCGTCCCTCATTGCTCATCGGTGATACAGTGCGCTGTGTTTGTATCATTTTACACCCTCCTATTGCAAGTTTGAAATTTGCTGATATAATAGTATCGGCGAAACAAATGAATCATCGGAACTATTATAGTACGAAGAAAACAGAGGTGTCAAGAGATTGAAGGGGAAGGGGGATTCGAATCGTGACACAAAAAAGAATTATTATTTTTGCGGCCGTTATTATAGCCGGTATTGTTTTGGGCAGACTGGCAGTTCGGGCAGTTACTAATATTATGCTGGGCGGGACTCTGTTTGGAGGCAATTTCTTATGAGTAAAGTGAAAAAGAAAGGGAGAATTATGTTCGTTTTAGTATGCATGATTGCATTCGTTGTCTCTTTTGTCGGCTCCGCTGTTTTCAAAATTTTCTATACGCCGCATGAACTGCGTAAGTACAAGGTAAATTGGAGTGAGGAAATTGGAAAAACTTATGCCGATTTTTCTTATGGCCCTGGAGAGGCAAACAAGTTTGACCTGTATCTTCCGGCGGACCAATCCAAAGAAACATATGGATTGATTGTGTATCTCCATGCCGGAGGCTTCCGGACTGGAGACAAAAGGGATGATGCGGGAATGCTGCAGTGGCTTTGCTCATTGGGGTATGTAACGGCTGGGATCAATTATACGCTGAACAGCGATGAAAACCCAGAGGCCAATGTTTATACAATGTCTATGGAGATTAAGGAAAGTATTCCCTATGTTATTGAAGAAGCAGGAAAACTTGGCTACCCTATAGACCGCATGGCGATGGCCGGCGGTTCTGCAGGCGGATGTCTGGCACTTATCTATGCGTATCGTGACGCTGCCGAAGCGCCTGTTCCCGTGAAAATGGTATTTGAAGGAGTTGGTCCCTCTAGTTTTTATCCAGAGGATTGGAAAAGCTACGGACTTGACAAAGACCCTGAGGCGGCTGCGGTATTTTTTGGTATGATGTCTGGAAAAGAAATTACCCCCGATCTCTTTGGGACGGAGGCTTATGATGAGCTGATGAAAGATGTATCTCCCCTGCTGTGCGTGGACGAAAATACGGTTCCGACTGTCATGGCATATGGCGTATATGACACATTTCAGCCTTATGGCGCTTCCGTTCGCCTGGACGCTGTTTTGACAGAAAACAACGTGCCGCACAAGTACATCGTATTTGAACATTCCGGCCATGGTCTTCAAAATGACAACAAACAAATGGTGGAATGTAGTGAGGCAATCCTTGAATATCTGGGGCGTTATATGAGTGAAAGCGAATAAGGACAGAAGCTTTCTGGAACATGTACATTATGAAAAAGATAATTAAAAATGTTATGATAATTTTTTTGACAGTCATTTTTTTGATCGTTATCGGCTTTGCTGTTCTTCTCTTAATCATGAATTATAAAAATAAAAACTATTGGAAGTATTCTGATGCGAAAGGAAAAATAGAAGCGAAATATACCGCCCTTGGTCCTTGCGAAGTATCCTTTTTGGAGGCCGAGGATGAGGGAACTGCCTGGGGAAAATATGAGGTATGGTATCCTTCCAAGATACAGGCTGCGGATTCTGTATACCCCCTTGTGGTAATGGCAAATGGGACGGGGGTAAAAGCTTCAAAGTACAAAGAAGTGTTTGAACACCTTGCTTCCTGGGGCTTTATTGTAGTTGGGAATGAAGATGATAACTCTCGTTCCGGTGAATCTTCCGCTGCGTCCCTTGATTTTGTTCTTAGTCTGAATGAGGATAAAAACAGCGACTTTTTTGGGAAAGTTGATGTTAAAAATGTTGGCATCGCAGGCCATTCCCAGGGAGCTGTAGGAGCAATCAACGCTGTCACCGGACAGAAAAACGGGCCATATTACAAAGCGGTTTTCGCAGCAAGTACAACCTCTTCCGTATTGACAAAAGTATTAGGAGATGAGTGGGAATATGATCTATCAAAGCTGAATATTCCCTGCTTTTTAGTTGCGGGCACAGGAAATGCCGATGCGGGAACGGCAGGCGGCAGGACTGCCGGGGAAGGACAGGGAATTTGTCCGCTTTGGTCTCTGAATGAAAATTTTGAAGCCATTTCTGATACAACAGATAAAGTTATGGCAAGAAGAGTGGGAAAGGATCACGGAGATATGCTGCGATACGCCGATGGATATATGACGGCCTGGTTTATGTATTACCTCAGGGGAGACACTGAAGCAGGCCAAGCATTCTTCGGTGAGAATGCTGAAATTCTTTTCAATGAAAACTGGCAGGATATAAAAATAAACTGTAAAGACTGAATATAGAGAAATAGGGATTTTTGTCCGAGATACCGCCGTGTATGGGTAACGCCATAGCGGCGGTTTTTTACTATAAAAGCCAGTCTCGGTGTACGGACAGAAGGGCGCACTTGTGCGACATGCTGTCTGGGCACCAGAGACGCTAACCCGTATGAGCATGGAGGGCGATAGCCCAGAATGCGAATACGGGTAGGATTGCGGGAGCGCCAAAGGCGCGGAGCAATCCGTGGCT
>DVGR01000256.1 GCA_018712605.1 Candidatus Choladousia intestinigallinarum | reverse complement strand
ACTTTCGTGAAGTCCTGGAAGCGGGAAGAATGGATGCGGAGTATTATCAGTTAGAATATACGGATATCGCCGAAAAACTCAGGCAGTATTCATACGAAAGTTTAAATACGGCATGCAGGATTTGCGATGATAATTTTACGCCGGATCCTAAGACAGAATACAAATATATAGAGCTGGCCAATATTGGAAATGAAGGACAGATCAATGGCTGCACCAGGGCGTATGGGAAAGATCTGCCGGGGAGAGCAAGGAGAATTGTACATTGCGGAGATATTATAGTATCCTCCATAGAAGGCTCCCTGCAAAGCTGCGCTTTAGTGCCTGAGGAGTATAATGGGGCGCTGTGTTCAACTGGTTTTTTTGTCATACATTCAGAGAAAATTAATCCAGAAACTTTATTAGTGCTAATAAAGTCGTGGCCAATACAGGCGCTTTTGAAGCAGTCATGTTCAGGCACTATTCTCACGGCATTTGGCAAGGCCGACTTGGAGAACATACCCCTTCCTGTCATCCGAGAAGATATCCAGAAGAAGATTGCGCAGCTTATTAAAGAGAGTTTCAGGCTGAGAGAAGAGAGCGGTTCTATGACGAATGCAGCCAAGAAAGCACTGGAAACAGCCATCGAGCAGGGGGAAGCGGAAGCTCTAAAAATATTGGAGGAACTGGGGTAAATTACCGGTATCTGCCTTTGGCAGCGGAATATTTTTAGACGGGCCAAAAAAATTAGTAAAAACGTACAAAAAAAGGCCGAAAACAGGTGGATAAGTCGATTTTATTGTGCAAAACATAAAAAATAAAAGAGGAAATTGCTTTCTTTTTTTTATAATTGTATAATAATAACGTATTCAAATGAAAGAGAGGGCCTTTGTCATGAAACAGAATAATATGTTGGCAATGATTCTGGCTGGTGGGCGCGGTTCCCGGCTCCATGAACTTACCAATAAGGTTGCAAAGCCGGCTGTATCGTATGGTGGAAAGTATAAGATTATTGATTTCCCCCTGAGTAACTGTGCGAACAGCGGAGTGGATGTGGTTGGCGTTTTGACGCAGTATGAGTCTGTGCTTCTGAACAGCTATGTGGCAGGAGGCAGCAGCTGGGGATTAGATGCCCGTGACAGCGGCGTCTTTGTTTTGCCTCCCCGTGAGAAAGCGGACGTGAACCTGAATGTGTACCGGGGGACTGCAGATGCCATATCCCAGAATATTGATTTTGTAGACAGCTATGAGCCTGAGTATATCCTCATTCTGTCAGGTGACCATATCTACAAAATGAATTACGACAAGATGCTGCAGTATCACAAGGAGAACAATGCCGATGCCACTATAGCGGTTATCGAGGTTCCCCTGAAGGAAGCAAGCCGTTTTGGTATCATGAACACAGATACGGAAACAGGACAGATTGTGGAGTTTGAGGAGAAGCCGGAGCATCCCAAGAGCAATCTTGCCTCTATGGGTATTTATATTTTCAACTGGAAGCCTCTGCGGAAAATGCTGGTGGCAGATATGAAGAATGAAGAGTCCAACCATGACTTTGGAAAAGACATCATTCCCACCATGCTGAATGAAGGAAAGAGACTTTTTGCCTACAAGTTTAAGGGATACTGGAAGGATGTAGGTACCATTGATTCCCTCTGGGAAGCCAATATGGATCTCCTGGATCGGAAGAACGGCCTGGATCTGGACGACCGTACCTGGAAGATTTACACAGAAGATATCCCCACATTCCCCCAGTATATTTCTGAGGATGCAGATGTAAAGAACGCATACATCACTCAGGGATGTATCGTGGAGGGCGAAGTGAAAAATTCTGTGCTGTTCACCAACGCAAAGATCGGCGTAGGGGCGAAGGTCTATGACAGCGTTCTGATGCCTGGGGCAGTTGTGGCGCCTGGCGCAGTGCTGAACCGTGTGATCGTGGCGGACAATGTGAAGATAGGAAACCAGGCAGTGGTGGGAAGCGCAGACAGCGAACACATTGAGCTGGTGGCGAAAAATGTAAAAGGGGTAGAATGATTATGGCAAGAGCATTAGGAATTATCAGTTTTTCAGAAAATCATGTATGGGTAGAAGGACTGGAAGATCACCGTTCAATCGCTGCATTCTCCTTCCTTGGCAGATACCGGGTGGTTGACTTCCCGATCTCCAATATGTCCAACAGCGGCATTGACAGAATCCAGGTTTATATCCGCAGCAGCCCCCAGTCCCTGGTAGGCCACATCGGAACCGGGCGGCATTTCAACATCAATTCCAAGAGCGGATATGTAAAGATGATGTTTACGGAATCCCTTCAGGAACATGATTACTATAATACAGACGTAAAGGCTTACTATGCAAACCTGGAGCATATTGAGAATACTTCAAATACCCACGTGGTAATTGCTCCCGGATATATGGTTTACACCCAGGATTTTGATGCGCTTCTTAAGACGCATATTGATTCTGAGGCAGATATCACCGTACTTTACCATTCTGTGGATAATGCCAAGGAATCCTATCAGAACTGTTTCTGCGTGAACCTGAACCGCCAGAAAGGCGTCGAGTCACTGGAGCAGAATAATGGAAAAGTGAAGAACCGCAATATTTCCATGGATACGTATGTTATGAGAAAAGATCTTTTCATTGAGCTTCTGAAGGAGGCCAAGAAGACCTCTTCCATGTACACCATGCGCACCATTATCAATGACAAATGCAGCGAGCTGGATGTGCGAGGAGTAGCCCACAGAGGCTTCTTCGCTCCCATCACGGACTTTAAGGGATATTACGATGGAAATATGGCGCTTGTGGATCTGAAGACAGCACAGAACCTGTTTAATCCTTCCTGGCCCATTTACACACGTACAAGTGATTCATGCCCTACACAGTATTCTGATACAGCCGATGTGAAGAAATCCTTCCTGGCTAACGGATGTAAGATCGATGGAACGGTTGAGAATTCCGTAATCGGAAGAGACTGTGTGATTAAATCAGGTGCAGTTGTTAAAAACTGTATTCTGCTCACTAACGTAGTGATCGGAGAAGGAGTACATATTGAGGGACAGGTGGTAGATAAGAATGCAAAAATCACCAAGGTAAAAGAGATCTTGGCGGATCCGGAGCATCCCGGCTACGTGAGAAGAAACGATCTGGTATAAGAAATCCCTCAGATTTAAATCGAGCAGCAGAATTAAGACCTCTGTTCCTGCATGGAAACCATGCGGGGCGGAGGTCTTTTTATGATATAGGAAAGTTCTCACTTTCCTATATCATAAAAAGCGCTTCGTGCGGCGAAGCACACTTTTGTTCTGTCATAGGGAAGACCTTGTCACGTTTTCGCTTCTGTTTCCATAACTATATAAGGAGAACAAACGGTTGTGTTTTTGCTTTCGGGAAGGAGAGTTATGGAGCAGATTTTAAATTATGTGAAGCCGGAGCTTCTGGCGGTGACTGTAGTTTTATATTTTATAGGCGTGGGACTGAAAAAGGCCCAGGCTGTCAAGGACAAATATATTCCTCTGCTTCTGGGAGGGATTGGGATTGTGCTGTGTACGATCTGGGTACTGGCTTCCTGCCCCCTTGGAACAGGAAGTGAGATTGCAACAGCAGCCTTTACAGCAATCGTTCAGGGAATCCTGGTAGCGGGGCTGTCTAACTATCTGAATCAAATTTTTAAACAGATAAGCAAGGAGGAGTAAGCGGGTAAAATGAAGATTATAAAAAATTATCTTACCAAGAACCGCTGCTATCAGCAGAATGTGAAACGGGTTCCCATCGGCATCCAGGTCCATACCATTGGCACAGCCCAGGGTACTGCACAGAGCGTGGCGGATTACTGGAACCAGAGTTCTGTGTCAGCCTGTGTAACCTATATTGTGGACTGCGATACAGAGGGAAAGGTTCTTCAGACGCTGCCGGAGGATGTACGAACCTGGGCGGATGCGGGCTATGGGAATAATTATCTGATAACCTTTGAAATCTGCGAATCCGATGCCATGCGCTACACTGGGGGCGCTGATTATACTGTGCTGGATGAAAAGAAATTTAAGGAAGACCTGCGAAGAGGATACAATACGGCCGTAGAACTCTGTGCGGATATCTGCAGGAGGTATGGCTGGGATCCTCTGGCCAGGCTGCCCTCCGGTCTCTGCCTTATATCCAGCCACGATGAGGGGCGCAGGGCTGGACTGTCTTCCGCCCATGTGGATCCTACCCATATATGGCCCAGGATCGGAAAAACCATGGATGATTTCAGGAGAGAAGTTAAAAGGGTCCTGGAAGGAAACGATCAGCCTTCCCCTGGCACGCAGGCCCTGGCCTTTGAAAATTTATCTGAGGCTGCTGCAGCTTCATGGCTTCTGGAGATCAGCCGGGAGATTGCGGAAAAGTACAGTCTCCTTCCTTCTGTGTGCGCAGCCCAGACGATTCTGGAATCCGGGTACTGCAGGACAGAACTTGCCAGACAGGCAAATAATGTCTGCGGAATGAAGCGTATTCTCTCGGGAAACACATGGCCGGGTTCTGTGTGGGATGGAGAGAGTGCAGTGACCATTTTATCGCCGGAACAGGATGCGGAGGGAAATGAGAGGCTGGAAAAATCACAGTTTCGAAAATATGGCTGCATAGAGGATAGCATCACGGACCGGTGCGCCTATCTTCTGGGAGCCAAAAATGGGGAGCGTCTTCGGTATGAGGGAATTACTGGAGCCGTTGATTATCGGCAGCAGACTGCGATCATTAAAGAAGGGGGATATGCCACAGATACACAGTACGTTTCTAAAATCTGTGATATTATTCAGCGATTCCGCCTGGATCAGTACGACCCGCAGCAGGAAGAAAAGAAGATGTATCTTGTACAGGCGGGAGCGTTTGGGAAAAAGGCCAATGCAGAGGCATGGTGTGAAGAAATCCGCCGGGCAGGGTTTGAGGCCTTTGTAAAAGAAGAAGAGGGCCAGTATAAGATACAAGCAGGAGCTTTTGAAAAAGAAGAAAATGCCCGAAAAAAAGTGGAGGCTTTATCGGAGGCGGGGTTCCAGGCGTTTATAGTCGGATAGCGGGAAGAAGAGCTGTCATAGACGTCTTCTTGCCTTTTGCGGGGTGGTTCCGTAGAGCTTCTTAAAAACGCGCAGAAATACCTTATAATTTGTAATCCCGTTTTTTTCCATCAAAAGCGGGATGCTCAGATCAGAAGCAGGAAGCTCCTGATAGAAGCTGATGGTCCGCAGAAGATATAGATATTCCAGGAAGGTCTCACCGGTGTACTGCCTGAAAATACGGCAAAAATATTCTTTTGATAATCCTAAATGAAGAGCTGCCTGAGAAAGGGTCAGAGGCTGCCGGTAATTTTCCTGGAGCCAGTCTATAATCTGTGTCATACGGCCCATATCCCGGGCTGTGCCGGAGATTTTTTCGGACTGTCGGTGAAAAGAGCAGCTTTTGTATAGAGTATACAGAAGATCATACAGTCGGGCAGTAAATAAAAGCTGGTATCCGTCCTCCTTTTTAGTGAAAGCCTGGATGAGTCCTTCAAGAGAGTTTTTCAGATTCCCGGAAGAGACCAAAGATTCCGATGAAATAAAAGAGAGAAAACGTATATGGGCAAAATTGGGAAAAAACTGCACGAGTCTCTGTTCAGATATTTGGAGAAGCATATAGTCTGTATAAGGTTTAAAAGCATACAGCTTCTTGGGATATCTGCGGTCTCCTTCGTAATTCGAAATTTCCTGATCTGTCTGGCTCCCAATCTGGGGATTCTTATGGCCGCAGAGCTGCTCCAGGGAGCCTCCTATGGGCTTTTAATTGCGGTAATTGCATATTATGTGGCAGAAAGGCTGGAGCGAGATGACCAGATCCTGGGCCATACCAGTGTCACTATTTTTATCAATGGAATTGGAGCAACCTTTGGAAATGTGGCGGGAGGTCTGGTGCAGGAGCATTTTGGCCTTGGGGCTATGTACGGCGCTGTCTGTATCTGGACAGCCGCAGGAAGCCTTGTAGTACTTGGTCTGGTTAAATATATAGTAAATAAGCATAATAATCCCCAGGCTTATAACTAAAAGCTATAAAAGGCCATTCAGAGGAAGTATTTGCTATTGAGGATAATTGGTGCTAAACTGTCTTCGGAAATAGATAAAAAAATAAACGGTTTTATATGATAGAGAAGACAGGGAGGAAGTTGGAATGAAGATTATTGAAAATGAAAAGTTAGATATGGAGAGGGCCCTTTATGGAAGCCGGGATGTGTTAGTAAGAAACTGTGCTTTTGACGGACCGGCAGATGGAGAGAGCGCCCTGAAAGAGAGCAGCAATGTAGAAGTGGAGGACTGCTTCTGGAATCTTCGGTATCCCTTCTGGCATGACCACGGACTGAAGATCAGAAATACAGAGCTTACCGAGCTGTGCAGGGCGGCCCTCTGGTATTCGGATCACATTGATATTGGGGATTCAAAACTTCATGGGATTAAAGCTCTTCGGGAATGCCAGGATGTGAAGATCCGAGGCTGCCATATTATTTCCCCGGAATTCGGATGGTCTGTAAAAGATATAGAGATGGCGGACACCAGCGTACAGGGAGAGTATTTCATGATGCGCTCTGAAAATCTGAA
>DVGR01000255.1 GCA_018712605.1 Candidatus Choladousia intestinigallinarum | reverse complement strand
ACCTTACGCTCAGAATACAGCGGATGGTATACGGTCCAGTTCTGTACCTCCAGATTGACCTCTCCGATCTGCACGCCCGGCCTCTTCGGAAAACGGTCCGCAATCTCACGGCCAACCATGCCCTTGATAATCCGCTCCTCTGAAAATTCATCCACACCCTTCACCAGCGTCTCAATGGTAGCGCCGTCGCGGATGACGGTAATCTTGTCCGCCACATAAGCCACCTCATTCAGCTTATGGGAGATGATGATACAGGTCATGCCTTCCTTCTTAAATTTCAGAAGCAGATCCAGCAGAGCCTGAGAGTCTGTCTCGTTCAGGGAGGCTGTCGGCTCATCCAGAATCAGAAGTTTCGCGTTCTTTGCCAGAGCCTTCGCAATCTCCACAAGCTGCTGCTTGCCCACTCCGATATCCTTCACCAGTGTTCTGGAGGATTCTTTCAGTCCTACCGTCTTTAAATGCACATCCGCCTGACCATACGTCTCGTTCCAGTCGATGGCGGCCTTTTTTCCACGTTCATTGCCGAGGAACATATTTTCCCCGATGGTCATATAGGGAATCAGCGCCAGTTCCTGATGGATGATGACGATTCCTTTCTCCTCACTGTCCTTGATTTTTGAAAACTTGCATACTTCGCCGTTATAAATAATATCGCCCTCATAAGTGCCGTACGGATAGATACCGCTTAAGACATTCATCAGGGTAGATTTTCCCGCCCCGTTCTCACCGACCAGGGCATGGATCTCTCCTTCTTCAACCTGGAGATTTACATTATCCAGTGCTTTGACACCAGGGAATGTTTTGGTGATATTTTTCATTTCAAGCAAAATCTTTGCCAAGTGAACCCCTCCCTGTCCTGTAACAGTCCGGCTGCTACAAATCCTAAGCGCAGCCGTCCTTTTCTCAAAACAGGCGGGGCAGTTCTGCCCCGCCTGCAATCCTTACTGTTCCATGATAATTACTGAAGATCTGCCTCTGTATAGTATCCGGAATCAATCAGCAGTTCCTGATAGTTGGAAGAATCCACGATAACCGGCTCGCACAGATAGGACGGAATAACGCCTGTTCCGTTGTCGTAGGTCTCGGTATCGTTTACCTCAGCCTCGCCGCCCTGCATAACGGCTTCTACCATCTTTACAACCTGGCTTGCCAGAGTTCTTGTATCCTTGAATACGGACATGGACTGCTTTCCGTCAACGATATTCTTCACATTTGCGATATCACAGTCCTGACCAGTCAGGATCGGGTACTCGCCGGTGTAATTGGATGCCAGAGCGTTTGCAACGCCCAGAGCTGTGGAGTCGTTGGAAGCCAGAACTACATCAAGCTGTGTTCCGTCTGCATAGTAGGAAGACAGGATGTTCTCAAATCTGGACTGAGCGGTCTCTGTAGCCCAGTTGGCAGTTGCAACTTCTTCCTTTGCAATCTGTCCGGAGGGAACTACCAGCTTGCCAGC
Source organism: Candidatus Choladousia intestinigallinarum (assembly GCA_018712605.1). Classification (GTDB taxonomy): domain Bacteria; phylum Bacillota; class Clostridia; order Lachnospirales; family Lachnospiraceae; genus Choladousia; species Choladousia intestinigallinarum. The sequence continues at coordinate 1,937 of DVGR01000255.1, read as the reverse complement.
GTCGATGTAGGGCTGCAGAACGTCCATAGCGCCGCCGTAGAAGTAGTTTACATTGTTGTCGCCCGGATCACCGGTTACGATTTCCATGTTGAACGGTCCCTCTGCGTTGTCCAGATCAAGGGCGTCTACGATGTACTGTCCCTGTGTCTGGCCTACCAGATAGTTGTCAAAGGTCGCATAGTAGCTGACAGCGTCAGAGTTCATAATCAGACGGTCGTAAGCGATAACCGGAATGCCCTGCTCCTTTGCCTGAGCCAGAACGGTTCCAAGGGAATCTCCGTCGATGGAAGCGATAACGAGAAGCTCGCATCCGTTGGTAATCATGGTCTCAATCTGGGATACCTGAGTTGCGATGTCGTTGGAAGCGTACTGAAGCTCTACCGTATAGCCTGCTGCCTCCAGCTCAGCCTTCATGTTGGAGCCGTCCTGGTTCCATCTCTGAAGGTCCTGTGTCGGCATGGATACACCGATGAGTCCGCCTGCGGAAGCGTCCGTCTCTGCGGCGTCTGCGTCTGCCGTATCTGTCTCTGCGGCATCCGTCTCTGCCGTGTCTGTCGTTTCGGTCGTGGTCTCCGCCGCGTCATTTCCTCCGCCGCAGCCAGCCAGCATGGAGACTGCGAGAGCGCCTGCAAGAAGCACGCTTAAGAATTTTCTCTTCATGATTTTTCCTCCCTTTGAAGATGTTTTTTTGATAAGAAAACTATAACACGCACCCTCTAGCAAATAGTTGTCCAGATACTTGAAATTCTTGTCAGTTAGTTTATTCATTAAACAAACTATTAGCACTTTTTTGCAAAAAACACAGGACAGAACAAAATTGTCCTGTCCTGCTCCTGATTCATTCCTCCCGGTTCACATTCAGATAAATATCCTCTTCCAGATGATAGCCGTCGTCAATGATCACCTGCATATTATTCTCCGTCACTGCCACAGGCTCCAGGCCGATATAGGGCACGTCCCAGGTTCCGTCAAAATAGATTCCGCCTGTCTTGACCTCTCCGTCCCGGGCCAGGGCCACCGCGCTCTCCGCGGCCCGCATGGCCAGCTTCTCGATGGATTTGTAGACCGTCATAGTCTGAGTGCCCTCCACGATACGCTGACAGGCCCCAAGCTCCGCGTCCTGCCCTACCACGCAGACCTCCCCTGCAAGCCGCCGCTCAGATAACGCCTTAATGACCTGGCTTGCCACGTCATCATTTCCGCACATGACCGCGTCCAGCTCTCCGCCGCCATCCAGATACTCTCCCACAGCCGTATAGCCGAGTTCCGCCAGCCAGTTGTCGGCATAGGCTGTTTCCACAATCTCCAGATCCGTCCTGTCCATGACGCTGCGGAATCCCTTTTCCACCAGCGACACGTTGTTATCCTCCGGGGAGCCGCACATCATAAAGACTTTTCCGCCAGCCAGCGTGTTTGCCGCAATGCTTTCCCCCATCATCTGGCCGATGCGCTCATTGTCAAAGCTGATGTACAGATCCGCCCCTGCATCTGTAATCAGGCGGTCATAGGCAATAATCCGGATACCTTCCCGTTTCGCCTTCGCCACCACATCCGACAGCCTCTGGGAATCCACAGCTACGATGGCTATGACATCCATCTTTTTCTCTATCAGATATTCAATCTGGGCGATCTGTTCTTCCACATCTCCGTTGGCATTCTGCACATTCACGTCCGCCCCAAGCTCCGCAGCCCGGGCCACAAAGGCATCCCGGTCCCTCTGCCACCGTTCAATGACGAAGGAGTCAAAGGAAAGGCCTATCTGAATTCTGTCCTCCTCTTCCTGCACCGGAACCTGTTCTTCCGTCTTCCGGGAACCGCAGGCAGGCAGAAAGCACAGGACCATCAGGATAAAAAGCGCTGCTGCCACAGGGACAGTCCGCCGTCTTTTCGCCACTCTGCTTCTCTGTTTCACACCTTCCCCTCCCTGAACTCTGTCG
>DVGR01000028.1 GCA_018712605.1 Candidatus Choladousia intestinigallinarum | reverse complement strand
TTTTTATTATAGCTGCTCTGACTGAATTGTCTCTTCCCATTTAAAATACTGCAGTAAAATCAGGGAAGTATTATCCAGGCTTTCCCAGGACATGTCCATGGCCCCAGCCGTCAGGCAGAAAGCCGCTCTCTCCACATCAGGAAGGCTGTCCAGAATAACCTTGAGGATCATCTCCTCTGGCATGCTCCGATACAGCCCATCGCTGCAAAGAAGAATAAAGTCGCCTTCCTGCAGAAGAAAGGGTCTTTGGTTGATATCCATCAGGGAAAGATCCCCGATCCCAAGGAAACTGACAAGGGCCTCTCCCCTTTCCCGCTCTTCCTCATAGAAATACTCTTCTGTAATCTCTCCCCTCTCCAGCATCTCCAAAAGCATTTCCCGGTAATTATGTTCCTGGTTCAGCATCTGTATTTTCTTTTCCCGGATGAGATAGATCCTGCTGTCCCCCACCGAAAGCCAGTGAAGCCTGTTGCCCTCGACAATCACAGCCGACATGGTAGTTCCTGCCTCCAGCCGGCCCCCTTCTTCATTCTGCAGTTCATAGACAAGGGAATCTATTTTGATCGCTTCCTGCTGAAAAAAATCCGGGATCGTTCCCTGGGGATTCAATCGGAACTGGAAATAATCCTCCGCAAGGGTTTGGGCTGCCAAACAACTGGCGATCTCTCCGCCCTCCAAGCCGCCCATACCATCGCAGACAACTGCAATCGTTCCCAGTTCATCTGTATTCCCAAACACTGTGTCCTGCTGATTTTTCCTGGTTCCTATAATACTGGAAATTCCCATCTCGATCCGGTGGTCAAACCCAAAATCTTCTTCCTCCATAGGCACTGTGGGAATCTCACTTTGTTCTATCCTTCTTTCGCTCATAATATGCTCACCCTAATTCTGCAAATATCCACTCCCAGTTCAAAGAACTCTCCGTCCTGGATCTGGTAAACCGCCTCTTTTACTAAGCGCCTGCCTCTATAATACAGACCGTTTAAAGAATAATCCTTCAGGTAAATCGCTTTTTTCTCCGGAAGGCACCAGATTTCAAAATGAAGTTTGCTGATTCTGGGATCCTCTTTAATCACCAGATCCGCATACCGGTCAGAACGTCCGGCCCGTACGACCTGTCCGCAGGGCAGATGCCAGCTTTTCTGTGTCCCATCCCCAAAACGGGCTGCAAGCAGCAGGCTGTGGGTTGTCTCTGTGCCCCCGCCGCTGTCTGGATATATCTGACGGACGAATTCCCCAGCCGTCTGGGTCCGAACCCTGTAGTTTAAGGCCAAGGCCCGATCCACTGCATCCGAAACTCTCGGATCAATGCCAAGTCCAGTCTCCTTCAAAGGCATATACCTCTCCCCGGAAAGCCTCTCCGGCGCATCCGGCACCATAACCCCAGTCAGAGTATAATAAAAGGTTCCAGCCAGGGCATAGACATCTGTATAGCTTCCCTGTTTTCCCGTACTGCTGTATTGTTCCGGCGGCGCAAAGCCCGGCTTCAGCACTACCGAAAGATTTTGGCTTTTTTTCCCTGTGATATACTTGGCGCTTCCAAAATCAATGATTTTCACTCTGCGGCTTCTGGTCACCATAATATTTTCCGGGCTGATATCCCGGTGAAAAATCCCCTCCTGGCGGTGTACCTTTTCCAGAGCGTTTCCCACCAATGCGATAATCTGCCGGGCTTCCTGAAAAGCGAGTCTGCCCCCTGCTGCCCGGACGGTCCTTCTCAGGTTCATCCCTTCCAGATACTCCATCACAAAATAGACGGTATTATTTTCCTCAAAGTAATCCGTGATCTGCACTACCTCAGGAATCACGCTAAGCTTTTTTAAGACTTGGGCTTCCTCCAGGAACCGCTGCTTCCCATGATCAAAATCTTCTATCTGTCCTCCTGAAACCGCTTCCAGAGTCACCCCGTCCTCTCTGCGTCTTGAGATCCCCTGGGGAACAAATTCTTTTATGGCGCAGATCATATGATTTAAAGTGTCATATGCCTTGTATGTAATCCCAAAGCCGCCCTCTCCCAGAACACGGCCAATCAGATACCGGCCAGCCAGAGAGAAAAACCTGGGAAGCTGCTGACCATTCGGATCCGCTAAGACATCCTCATAGCCGCAGCGGACACATACACCGCCCTCCATGGACTGGCAAAAACAATCTGGACATATCTTTTGAATCTCTTTCTTCATCTGCCTACCACCTTATACGCATCTGCACGGAACCGGCGTAAATCATATCTCCTTTCTCAAGGCTTCTGCGGTGCTGGATTTTTACCCCGTTCACCATGGTTCCATTGGTGGTTTCAAGATCCTCTATATAGTAGGATTCTCCTGACTTTTCAATCAGGAAATGTTCTCTGGACATCCTCGCATCGTCAAAGGATATACTGCATTTCTGAGAACGCCCCACCGTGACCCGGCCTTGGAAGGGAACCTCTACGGTATTGACCCCCTGCTGCATCTGTATATCAAAGTACAGGATTTCTCTCGGTAATACCGGAGGTTCGTAAGGCTCTGGCTTGGCTTTTTCCGTTACTGGTACCGGCGAATGCTCCTCCTCCGACTGATTCTGGCCCTTATCACCGAAAAACGGAGCCGTGTTGTCAGAATCCTCTTTTCCGCCGCTCATAACGCTGCTTCCTTCCTTCCCCTGCTCTTTCTTTTTCTTTCTCGTGATCAGGAGAGCTGTCAGGATAGCCAGGAAGGCTATAATAGCCGCAGGAATCAGTAAAAACAGCCAGTTTATTTCATCTTTCTCTTCTTCTTCCGCCTCTTCAGAAGAAAGAATTACAATATCTGTCTGCGGCTCACTCTCGCTCTCAGCCTCATCGCTTTCAGCCTCTGTGGGATTCTCCGCATCTAACCTCTGAAGCTCCGGCGTTCCCACCGTCAAGGTGCAAACATCCGTCAGAAGATTTTCCTCCATGGATTCATCATAAATCTCTATAAAGGAGATCTCATACTCCCCTTCCGCAAGATCCTCGCTAAAGGTCAGAAGGGTTGAAGGCGAATCTCCAGGGCGGTACTCCGCCCGTTCCGGTCTGATCCTTTCGCCTCCCGCCATGATTTGGAAATGATCTGCATCGCAGCCGTTCTGCACTGGCTCACTGTACCGCACCATCAGTTCCTTGCCGGAAAGCTGCTCTGCCTCCGCCAAAGGAGCCGTCTCATCCTTCTGGTAATATTTGGGATAAACCATTAAGGTACGCACAGCGCTTTCCGTACCAAAAACCAGATCCAAAGACTGCGCCTGGGAGGTCACCCGGTTCGTGGCGGCCATCAGCGAAAGAACATAAGCACTTTTCAGTCTCTCCTGCTGCTGCTCCATTGCTTCCTCCGCTTCCTCCGCCCCGAAGGTCTGCAGCTGTCCCCCTGTTTCTCTGGCAAATTCTCCCAGCTCTCCGGTAAATTGATTTTCTTCTCCTCCAGCCATCTCTTCCACTGCCAGGGCATACAGAGGAATTCCTCTCTTCTGCAGCGTCACAAGAGCTTCATTTCTGGTGGCGTCTTTCGAAAAATCTTCACCATCCGTAATTATAATGAATACAGTCCGCCGGCTGTTGCCTGCTTCCGTGTCCGCCATCTCCGCTGTTTTTTTCAGTGCTTCCAAGAGAAGTGTCGTCTGATCGTCATTCTCCATTCCCTGGATCAGCTCACTGCAGTCATCCCCAGGCGCCGCATTTTCAAATAAAACTGTAACTTCATTGCCAAAAGTGATCAGAGTTAATGTATCCGCCGGCTCCATGCCTTTCTGGAAATTTTCCGCGGCCTGACGGATATGTGAAAAATAGGTATCCCCAATCGAAGCCGAGATATCTACCAGCATATAATAGCTTGTCCCCTGTGTCTCTTCAGCAACAGGGCTTATGCCCTGAACCTCTAGTTTTTCCCCTGCCAGGGAAGCACGGATTTTCTCCTGATCCAGATCCTCCGAAGAAGCCGGATAAAAATAAACCCGGATCTCTGGCATATACACTCTGGCTTGTTCCAGCTCCACAGAAGAAATTTTTTGGTCGATTTCAGTTCCATGAGCCCGGCATTGGAAGCCTGCCAGAAAGAACAGACAGATAAGCCAAATGAATCTTTTTCCTTTCACCATTTACGATCTCCCTCACAAAAAGCTATGAATTGAAACTGACTGCTTCCAATGGTCAGTTTGTCTCCTGTATGCAATAACTCGGGAGCTTCCAGCAGTTTCCCATTCAAGTAAGCCAGTCCTCCCGACTGAGGTACCGCATAAAAAACATTCTTCCGATCCTCATAGACAAGGGAACACTGGCATTCTCTGGACAGCATCCGGTCTTCCTGAATGCGGATATCATTCTTCTCCCCGCGCCCGATCCAGTTTACCCCGTGATAGATTCGGTAATCTCTTCCCTTTTCCGGCCCTTCAACGCAAACCAGCCATCCAGTCAGAAAATCATTGCCTCGCTGCGGCGAATAGAGCGGAATCGTCTTGGTTTCGTCAAAGGATGTTCCGCCCCCCTGCTTATGAGAGGCCTGCCCTGTTCCGCTCTTGCCCATTTTCTGCGTAAGCACCTCATCTTTCTCCCTCTGGGAATCCTGCACCTCCCCCTGGAGACAGTGCGGACACTTTGCATATCTCACAGCGTCATAATAATGTCCCTTTGGACACTGAATAACCCGCCTTTCTCTCTGTGGAATGGTTCCCGATCCATCCCCGTTTCTGTTCAATGCCATATTTGCTCCCTCTTTCATTCTGTGCGGTGCTGCCCGCACTCTTGTCTATATCCTGATACAGATTGCAGAAAAGTTGTCCATTTCCTTTCCGCATCCGTTTTTCAGCACTTCTGCTTTCATTTCCTCAAGCCATTCTTCAGCCGTTTCGGTTATCTGGAGCGCCTCTTCCATCTGCTCTTCCAAAATCAGCTCCCAAAATCCATCGGAACACAGCAGAAACGCATCCCCCTTTATCAGGGATATTTCCGGTTCGATGGTGTATGCCGGACGATCCCATTTCACTCCCATTGCCCTCAGCAGCCGGTTGCGGTCCACATGCCCCCGGATCTCGTCCTCAGTGATCTCGCCAGCCGCCACCAGCATTTCCGGCACACTGTGATCCTTTGTCCTGCTGACATATCTGCCATTGCGGAACCTATAAATTCTTGAGTCCCCCACATGGCCCCAGAGCGCCCGATCCCTGTCTGCGATCCAGATGGTAAGCGTAAACTTCATCTTCCACTTCATACGTCTCTCTTCCTGCAATCTCAGCAGCGTATTCTGACTCTCTTCAAAGCAGCGGATCAGACTCTTTTCTGAAACCTCTTCCATTTCCTTAAAGGTATCGAAGACCTGACGGATCACCGTCCGGGAAGCCTCGGCGCCCCCGCCGTGTCCTCCCAGGCCGTCTGCCAGAGCAAAGCAGAATATTTCTCCTTTTCTGAGTAACGCCGCACTGTCTTCATTTTTTTTTCGGCTTCCTATTTCGGAGCAGATTTTATAATCGATCATTTTCAGAACTCCTCCGCCCTTTCAAATTTAAAAAATCCGTTTCGTTCCGCAGCTTGCGCACTGCTTGGTCTGTTCAGAATTGACTCTGCCGCATTTGCTGCATACCCAGTCGTCTTTGTGAGATACCGGCTCCTTATAATTCCCGGGCTTTGATCCTGAACCATAAGGCGGATTACTCACCGCCCGATGGCCCTGCTTTACCAGTTCTTCATTGATTCTCTGGAGAGAGTCTTTCACTTTGAAAAGCTCGTCCCGTATCTTTTCCACATTCTCTGCCTGCTCCACCCGCATTCCAAAGTTGCAAAGCGCTATGAAAACCCCCAGCATTGCAATTAAAAAGGTCACGAGGCCAGCCACGAATCCAGCTCCCTCATATCCTCTGATGCTCCCCAGTGAACCGCCCACAGTAAAGGCCAGCCCCAATCCAAGAATCACTCCAACCGCCAGATAGACCCATACCAGAGCTTTTGCAAATTTTCTCCACATCGTTTCATCCTCCTGTTCTTTGCTTGTATTTGTCTTTATTTTATTCCAAGCCTTGATTTTATTGGGCTGTTTGTTTTTTTCGACAATCTTTTTGTCGTTTTTGCCAATCTTATCCCAGCTTCAGGACATTTTCCTCATCTCCGATGATCAATTCCTCCCCTGCCAAAAAACGGTATTCAAATCCCTGTTCCAGACGCTGTCCATTGGAGCGGAAAGTCCCGTTCTTAGACCAGTCCCAGACGCTGTACATTCTTTTGTCACCGTGATAACGG
>DVGR01000254.1 GCA_018712605.1 Candidatus Choladousia intestinigallinarum | reverse complement strand
TGCCTTATCCCCCTCTCTTTCATGCATTTGTTGTTTTTTTACAGAGAATTACATTGTGGGAGCCGCACTCCCAAAATCTAGCGCCCTACCCGTATTCGCAATCCGCACTACCGTGTTCCTTGCTCATACGGGTTAGCGTCTCAAATGTTCATGCAGCCTTGCGTGCCAGCACGCAGTCTGCCTGCCCATTGAGACTGGCTTTTATAGTAAAAAAACTGCAGATATCTCCATATGCTTTTCCCAAAAGCACACGTAAATATTTGCAGTCAGCCTTTACCGCTTGCTGTGGCTTTTTAACTGCGTCTCCAGACGGATGTTCTCCTTCTGAAGCTCCGCCTCCTGATCCTTCAGAAGCTGCATCTCTTTCTCCGCATTCTCAAACTGAATCTGTGCGGTAATCAGCTCATGCTTCAGATCGTACATTTCCCTGTCTTTCTGGGACAGCTCTTCTTCCAGCTCTTCTACTTTCTTCTTTACTTTAAAGTAATCATCCGCAATATTCAGATTCAGCAGAATCCCTTTCATCTCCGGGGAAAGCCTGTGATATCCTTCCATACTTCTGAACTCATCCATCTTACCATTCAGATATGTAGCCACCTTCTGAAGATAATCTTCGCTCTCATAACCGCTCAGCGTATAGATTTTTCCAGCAATGATCACCTGTGTTTTATTTTTGGACGACATAAAATGCCCTTCCTTTCCCTTTTTCCTTTAAGCCCCTTGTTTCTATTATAAACAAAATTATTGGAAATACAACCGTTATTTCCTTCTTCCCAGATGTTCATAGGCCAGCTCTGTAGCTACACGCCCCTTGGGAGTACGGTTCAGGAACCCATTTTTAATAAGGAAAGGCTCGTACACATCTTCTATGGTTCCGGAATCTTCCCCGATGGCCGCCGCAAGGGTATCCAGACCCACTGGGCCGCCGGAAAATTTGTCAATGACCGTCAGCAGCAGAACCCGGTCCGTGGCATCCAGGCCATGCCGGTCTACCTCCAACAGATCCAGAGCCTCAGCGGCAATCTGAGCGGTAATCTTCCCCTCATAGCGAACCTGGGCATAATCCCGGACACGCTTCAGCATGCGGTTGGCCAGCCGTGGGGTTCCACGGGATCTCCTAGCTATCTCCAATGCCCCTCTCTGTTCGATCTCTACTCCCAGAACTTTGGCAGAGCGTATGAGAATCGTCTGCAGCTCTCTTTCTGAATAAAACTCCAAATGGGAAACCACGCCGAAACGGTCACGAAGAGGAGCCGTAAGAAGCCCTGCCCTTGTAGTGGCGCCAATCAAGGTAAACTTGGGAAGATCCAGGCGAACCGAACGGGCGGAAGCCCCCTTCCCAATCATAATATCTATGGCAAAATCTTCCATGGCCGGATAAAGCACTTCCTCCACCTGCCGGTTCAGTCGGTGTATCTCGTCTACGAAGAGAATGTCTCCCTCCTGAAGATTATTGAGAACCGCCGCCATCTCTCCCGGCTTTTCAATGGCCGGGCCTGAGGTAATCTTTATATTTACCCCCATCTCATTGGCAATAATGCAGGCCAGTGTGGTCTTTCCCAGGCCCGGCGGACCGTAAAACAAGACATGATCCAATGAATCCTTTCTCTGTCTGGCCGCCTCAATAAATATCTTTAATGTATTTTTCGTTTTTTCCTGTCCGATATACTCAGAGAAAAGCTGCGGCCGCAGCCCCGGTTCAATCCGGATATCTTCCTCTGTGGCATCTGTGGTAATCATTCTCTTTGCCATGGCCTCTCCTTATAAAAACGCCATCTGCTTAAGCGCCAGCTTCAAAATCGTCTCTGTATCCATATCCTCTGCAGTCTCCGCCTTCTTCACTGCCCGCAATGCATCGGAGGCCGAATAGCCCAGAGCCGTCAGGGCCTCCACCGCCTCCGCCGCAGCCCCCGACGAAGCCTTCTGTCCTCCCGCAGCCGCATTCTGGAATTGTCTCTCGAAGGTATCCTGGAGATCAAACTTGTCTTTTAACTCCAAAATCAGTTTTTGGGCCGTCTTGTTTCCCACTCCCGGTGCCCTTGCAATGGTTTTAGCGTCCCCTGCCAGTACCGCCAGGCGCAGTTCCCCCGCCTCCAGTACAGAAAGAATCCCAAGAGCCGCCTTGGGGCCGATGCCGTTTACGCCGATCAGCAGCTTAAAAACCTCCAAATCGTCCTCTGACTGGAAGCCAAACAGTTGTAAGCCGTCCTCCTTCACATTCAGGTACGTGTATATTTTGACGGTCTCTCCTATTCCCGGCAGGGCCGGAACTTCCCTGGATGTGATATAGATCTGATACCCGATCTGGTTTACTTCTAAAATAAGCTGCGAGTCCGTTACAGCCGCTACTGTGCCTGTCATATATGCTATCATGCTTTCACCCTTGATTTCTTCAGTATATCAGAAGCATTCTAGCACAAAAAAAGGATAAAATCAATCACACGTTCGATTCTATCCTTTCCTGTACAACCTTCGCAGGCTTTATTTAAAGTTTTGCTGCGCAAAAGGAGTTTTTTTACTTCCAGGTCTTAAAAAATACATGGTCTCCGATCGTCTTATAAGCGGAAGACAATCCCAGCCTTTTGTATGCCGGCTTTGTCATAAAGAACAGATAGGAAGAGAAATTTACATTTTTCCCGCCGATCTTCAGATAAACCTTTGAATTTTTGCCCAAAGATTTATATTTTGCCAAAACAGTCTTCGCTGCTTTCTTGCAGCTGGCAGTCACCAGGGAAGAACTCTTCAGCGCCCGAGTCATGCTGCCATTCCTGGTAGCCTCAAACTGTGTCTTCTGGTAAATCACTTCCCGCAGAGTCGACGGGAAAAGGGAGCTTCTGACCCGGTTCATAATTACCATTCCCACAGCCACCTGACCGGTATAACTCTGGTTCCCGGACTCGCAGTAGATAATAGCCGCCAGCAGGGTTTCATCATCCACATCCGGATCTGAATAGTAGGTGGATTCCACCTTAACTGAAGCGGCAGGGATCTTGGAAACAGCCTTGCCCTTCCCGGAGCTGTCAAACTTATAGGTGGTTCCGTTTACCTTGAGCGTGGTATTTGTGACTTTTTTGTACGTTTCTTTATCAAAATAATAGTAGTATTTCCCAATCTTCTTCAGGCCTACAACAGCCTTGCCGTTGCTTCCCAGATACCGGCTGCTCTTCCAGGTATTTGTGACACGCTGCCCCTTGCTGTTCACATAATAACGTCCGATCCAGGAGCTTTTGGCCATAACGCCGTCGCTGCCGAAATAATAGTATTTTTTGTCGATCTTTACCCACTGCCTCGTGAGCATACGTCCCGTCTTATTGCCAAAGTAATATGTTTTCCCGCCGTATGTACGCTTACCTGTAAGCTTCACTCCACGTTTGCTGAAGGCATAGTAATATTTCCCTACTTTTTTCCGTCCATTCGTAAACAGCGCTCCATTTGACCCGGCATAGTACATTTTCCCCTGAGATTTGATCCATTTGCTCTTTACCAGCTTGCCGGATTTACTGAAATAGTACCATTTCCCGCCCTTTTGGAGCCATCCGGTGTGACGCACTCCCTTGGCATTCACATAATAGTCGTCGCCGATCCACTTGCTCTTTACTTTCTTGCCATTGCTGTAATAGGAATACGTGCCGTTGGAATTTTTCTTCCAGGCCGCCTCAGCCTGCACCGTCATGGACAAGATCAGCAGAATAAATAAAATTCCCCCAACGAGAAACTTTTTCTTTCCCAAAATACCGTGTCTCATAAGATACCTCTCCTTTGTGATTTTTATCATCACATTTGTTTCTTAAAGATCATGTAATATTTTATTCATATATTATAAGCTACATATTAATTTTTGTCAAACAAAAGGTCACATTTTTTTCACACAAGCCTTTAATATATGACCTTGCGCTTCTCCCATCCCGGAATATCAGAAAATGCCTGAGGATTTCCTGCGCACTTTGCAGTCTCATATAATAATGCAGATAATTTTCCCCCTGGATTCGTTTACGATCCGCTTCATCGTGTCCTGGAGCTTCCTCCTGCTCTCATCTCCTATGGCTGCCAGCTTCGTCCGTATCCCATCATCCACCATCTGCTCAATGGATTTCCCAAAGATCAATGTATTCCAAGCCCCCTCCTGATCCCCTCCGCTCTCTTTCATATAGGCAATCAGATCCTGGGCCTGGCTTTCGCTCCCCACAATAGGCGCAATCTCCGTCTCAATCTCAGCCCGTATCAAATGAATAGAAGGGGAAGTAGCCTTGATCTTTACACCATATCTATTTCCCTGCCGGATAATCACCGGGGGCTCCATGGCAATCTCCTCCTTCTCCGGCATAATCACTCCATAGCCGCTCTGACGCACAGATGATACTGCCTGGGCTACCGCCTCATATTCCTTCTTAAGTCCTGAGAGCTCCTTCACAATGGAAATGAGCTGATACTCACTGTTTATCTCTGTCCCTGTCATCTCGCTGAGTATCTGATAATAGAGAGGTTCCTGGATCTGCAGGGAAAATTCCGCATTCCCGCTTGCCAGATCCATATTCTCAAGCTTTGTCTTTTTTACATACTGACTTTCCAGATTCATCTGTTCCTGCGTAAGATCCCGCAGAGTCCTGACACTCTCCAGAGCTTCTTTGACACAGCGGAAAAGATCCTGTTTCAGCCAGTGTGAAAAGTCCAAGGTCTCTACCCATTTGGGAATCTGGAAAACTACTTTTGTAAGAGGGAATTCATAAAGGAACTGTTCAAAAACTGCAAACAAGTCGTTCTTCCCCATCTGCTCACAATTCTGAATCATGCAGCCTGCTTTATACGTCTGGGCAATATACTCAGCCGCCTGCTTTGCCGCTTCTCCGTAGGGTCTGGCAGAATTTACAATCACAATAAAGGGCTTTCCAAGCCTCTGCAGTTCTGTTATGGCTTCCTTCTCTGCCTCCAGGAAGTTCTCCCTGGGAATTTCTCCAAAGCTTCCGTCTGTGGTCATAACGATTCCCACCGTGGCGTGATCTGTAATAATTTTCCTGGTGCCAATTCTTGCAGCCTCCTGGAAAGGAACCGGCTGTTCCTGCCAGGGTGTCTTTACCATGCGGGGCACATGGTTCTCTTCGGTTCCCTCTGCTCCAGGCACCATAAAGCCTACGCAGTCGGCCAGCCGTACTTTCATTACGGTTCCATCCCCCACTTGTACCTGAACCGCTTCACGGGGAATAAACTTCGGTTCTACAGTGGTCACCATCCTCCCCGAAGCGCTGGCAGGCATTTCGTCTGTAGCCACTCTCCTGGCCTGATCCTCCAACTCCGGCAGCACAAGAAGCTCCATGAATTTCCGAAGGAAGGTGGATTTTCCAGTTCTCACTGGACCTACCACCCCTACGTAAATCTCCCCTCCGGTTCTTGCCTGAATGTCCTTGTATAAATCAAACTTTTCCATAAAAGACCCCCTGCATATACTACTGAAAATATATGCAGGGGGCTGTCCCTTTATGACAAAGTGTTATGTGCTGACAGAAAAATGGAGCTGCAGAATAAAAAAGGCACAGCACTCGGCTTTTGCGGATTGGCCGAATCCTGTGCCTGACCGTACAGACCAGCTTGCGGAACGTTATCTGTACGCATGTCATGACCTTCGGCGTTGCGGAACCGTCAGTCATGTACAAGGAGGTATGTTTGTGTAGATTTTGTTGCCTCGAGATAACATTCCATCCTGATAAAACGCCCTCTGTCTACCCTGACAGAAAAGCTGTCCTCTGAACCTTATACACTCTTCTTCACAGCTTCAGAAAACTTGGAGTGTCCTGCTTTACACGGAAGCATCTTCTCTCATACCAAGCAGGTTTCCTGGCTCACAGATCATCACTTGACTTCCCCTTCTCACAAACGGGTATGCAATGGTTTTGTGAAGTCTCGCTCCCTGTTTACAGTGACCGGATCGCTCAGGTCTCTCACCTGATTCCCTCTCCAGAGATTTTCGATTCAGTATAAAAATCTCTGCACTTGATACGGCAATATCGTTTACACGTCTATAACTATACCATATGACGTCTGAAGCGTCAACTGTTTTCTGGCCTGGTCTCTTCCTGCGGCATCTTCCATACCGAATGATCCGTGTGCAAAAGCTTATGCGCCAGATGTGACAAGGGTTCCCCCAAATAGTCTTCATAGCATCTCTTTATGGAAGGATTTTCATGGGAGAAACGGAGATGGCTCTGCTTATCCAGCCCATAGAGGACTTCACATCTTTCTTCAGCCAGTTCTTCCCCGTCCCGGATCGGCTGACCGCCTCCGCCGGCACATCCGCCGGGACAGGCCATGATCTCTACGAAATGATAACTGACTTCCCCCTTGCGTATGGCTTTCATCAGCTTCCTGGTATTCCCCAGGCCGCTGGCCACAGCCACTTTCAGATTCTGGCCGCCCAGATTAAACTCAGCCTCCTTCCATCCGTCCATGCCCCTTACCTTCTTAAAGGAATCCGGCTCCGGGTTTCTTCCGGTCACAAAATAGTAAGCAGTCCGCAGGGCCGCCTCCATCACGCCGCCTGTGGCACCGAAAATCACGCCAGCTCCAGTACCCACGCCCAGCGGCATATCCAATTCCTCTTCCTCCAGCTCTTTGAGATTTATATTTTCCGCCCGTATCAGACGGTCAACCTCTCTCGTCGTCAAGACCAGATCCACATCCTGTCCCGTTCCCGCATCATTCATTACAGGCAAGTCACACTCATGCTTCTTCGCTACGCAGGGCATAACAGAAACAGAGTATATTCTGGAAGGATCCACCTTTAGGAGCTTGGCATAGTAAGACTTGGAAATAGCCCCGAACATCTGCTGGGGAGACTTGGCTGAAGACAGCAGCCCTGCCATGTCCGGATACTGGGACTTAATAAAGCGCACCCACCCGGGGCAGCAGGAAGTGAACATGGGAAACTCCGCATTCCCCGGCTCTTTTATCTTTTCCAAAAATTCGCTGGCTTCTTCCATAATCGTCAGATCCGCGCTGAAGGTAGTGTCGAAAATATAATCAAAGCCAATCTTCCTTAAAGCTGCCGCCAGACGTTTTACGGTAGCATGCTCTCTGGAAAGCCCCAAACTCTCTCCCCAGGCAGCTCGAACGGCAGGTGCTATCTGCACCACGGTGATTTTTTCAGGGTCTGCCAGGGCATCAAAGGCTTTCCACACATCATCTCTCTCCCGGAGAGCCCCTACCGGGCAGTGTGTGATACACTGGCCGCAGAGAGCGCAGTCCGCCTCTTTAATCCTGCGGTTTCCTGACACATCCACTGTGGCTCTGGCTCCCGTGCCTGCCACATCCCAGACATTCAGGCTCTGCACTTTATCACAGATCTGAATACAGCGCATACATTTTATACATTTCTTCGCATCTCTGATCAGCGGAAAATCCATGGGCCATTGGGCTTTGGGGAGCTCCCTCTTAAACGATATCTCCAGAATCCCCAGATCATTGGCGATTTTCTGCAGCTTGCAGTTTCCGCTGCGCACACAAGTGGCGCACTGACAGTCATGTTGGGAGAGAATCAGCTCCACGTTGTTTCTGCGACTCTCTCTCACCTTAGGGCTGTTGGTGTGAATCACCATCCCCTCCACTACTATATTATTACAGGCCGTAACCAGCTTCGCATACCCCTCTATCTCTACCACACAGATCCGGCAGGCTCCAATTTCATTAATATCCTTGAGATAACAGAGAGTAAAAATGGGAAATCCAGCCTGAGCAGCCGCATCCAGAATCCTGGTTCCTTCTTTTACTTGTATCGCCTTTCCATTTATCGTCACATTTACCATTTTTCTACTCTGCCTCCTTTCAGGACACCGAATCCAAAGTGATCGCATCGCAGACATCTCATAGCTTCCTGCTTTGCCTCTTCACAGGTAAGGCCGCATTCTATCATTTCAAAATCTCCTGCCCGCTCCTGGGGCTGTCTTTCTTTCATATTTACTCTTGCACAGCTCTTTCTGTCATTCAGACGCACTTCCGGTATTTCCACATCTGAAGATATCACATGGCGGTATCCAAGATATTCGTCTATATTGGCTGCCGCCACTTTTCCTGCCGCAATGGCGCGGATCACCGTGGCGGGTCCTGTCACGCAGTCACCCCCTGCAAAAATCCCGGTCAGATCCTTTGTATTAATGCCGCTCCAGCTCAAGGCATCGATAACGCCTCTCTTTACGGGAATGCCCTGCTGTTCAAAGGCTTTTGACTCTATTCCCTGTCCCACAGCCACAATAACCATATCGCAGGAAAGGCGCACAGGCGCCTGGAGGGAATCTACCGGAACGGGACGTCCATTTTTCACCGGTCCTATAATCTGCGGCTTCACCCACAGCGCAGCCACCTTCCCTTCTGCATCCTTCTCAATCCTCAGCGGAGCGTGCAAATCCAACAGTTCACATCCCTCCTGGACAGCTCCTTCCACTTCTTCCGGCATGGCCGTCATATCCACTGCGCGGCGGCGGTAAGCGATACGAAGACGCTTCGCTCCCAGACGGATAGCTGAACGTGCCACATCCATGGCCACATTTCCTCCGCCGATCACAACGATCTCTTTTCCTGTATAATCAGGCATCTCCCCGTCTCCGATGCCTCGAAGCATCTCTACCGCAGAAATCACGCCCTGGGCATCTTCTCCTTCTATGCCGATTTTCCGATCTGTGTGAGCGCCAATGGCAATGTACACTGCATCATACTCTTCCCGCAAATCCCTGATGCTGGGATTTTCTCCTACTGTAACTCCTGTCTTTACCTGAATCCCCAGATCTATAATCTGCTGGATCTCCTGATCCAGCTCTTTTCTGGGCAGGCGGTAATTAGGAATGCCGTAGCGGAGCATACCGCCCAGATGCATTCTCTGCTCAAAAATCGTTACCTGATGTCCCATGAGAGTAAGATAGTATGCCGCACTGATTCCGCCGGGCCCTCCGCCAATCACAGCCACTTTCTTCCCTGTAGAAGGCGCTGGAACGGGATGCGGCACCTGGCCCGCATGATCCACCGCAAATCTCTTAAGCCCCCGGATGTTCACCGGATCATCCATCATGGTTCTCCGGCAGCGCACCTCACATGGATGCTCACAGATCAGCCCACAGACTGCCGGCAGCGGATTATCCTTGCGAATCAGGCGCACTGCATCCTGATACCGCCCTTCCGCAACCAATGCGATGTACCCAGGTATATCCACACCAGCCGGGCATTGGGAAACACAGGGCACCGGCTGGTTCAGCTCCAGCCTGCATCTCCCTCTTAAAATATGTTCTTCAAAATCATCCCTGAAGCCTCTGATCCCCTTCAGCACCATCCTAGCCGCCTCATAGCCGATGGCACAGTCCGCTGAACGGGAAATATTTTTCGCTGTTTTTTCAATTAAATCAATAGTTTCTAGACAGGCCTCCCCGTCTAACACATCCTCCATAAGCTTCTCAAGCTGCCCCAGGCCGATTCGGCATGGAACACACTTTCCGCAGGACTGGGCGTGGCACATCTTTAAGAAAGAAGCGGCAAGATCCACCGGGCAGAGACCGGGAGGACTTGCGCTGATACGCCGTTCCAGATCCTTATAGAGTTCTTCAACCGTTGTCTGAGCCTTGTTTTGTGTGATAATACTGAGCCTGCTCATCCTCATCCCCCTCTTTACAATCTGAAAATCTCTTTTACGGTTACTTTTTTGAGTCCTCCAAAAATCAAAAGGGCAGTATCTGCTCTCACAAATACTGCCCAGACGGTCGGCACTCTCCCGTCCTTTCACTGCAAGGTATCTATCCGCTTGTAAATCCGCCAGCAATGAAAGCACACAAATATTACGAATTTATCATAGCATAGTTCCCATTCACGGTCAAGAATTTTATGTTTTTCAAAATTTTCAACATTTAGCTTTCCAAAGCCTTATATTTTTAATATTTTTTTGAATCCTTTACGGTCTTTTCCCATATTCCAGGATCAGCTTTTCCAATCCAGATACAAACTCCTTCAGATCCGTTATCCGGGAGGTATTCAGGCATAGGTCATAGTTCTCCTTTTTTCCCCAAGTTTGATTGATAAAAAATTTATAATATCTGGCCATAAGAAGAATGCCTGCGAGGCTTATGACAACCGGTACAATATAAGCGGAAACCTTACTCAGAATGTGTTCCAGCTTTCTCACCGCAGCCGTTCCCTCGTCCTCACTTTTTTCTTCCTCTAAGTCTCTTCTGACATCCCCTCTGGTTTTTACAATCAGCCTCAGTCCGATGAAAAAACATAAAATTCCGGCAATCATGGCCCCCCTGCATATATGCTGCGGATAAGCTCTGGCCATCTCTGTCAGAATACTCGACACCCATGCAGCAATCCCATAATAAATTGCCAGTCCCATAACAAAATTTGCCGAACCGATTCCCATAATAAATAGCCATATATGGCGTTTATTTTTTACCATAGCCTG
>DVGR01000253.1 GCA_018712605.1 Candidatus Choladousia intestinigallinarum | reverse complement strand
GGAAAGAAAGGATAAGGGGAATCTATGACAAAAGAAAATCTTACGCCGCAAGCGCAGACAAAAGAGTCAAGAAATAATAACTTTGCATTTATCCGTATTGTGGCGGCCAGTGCAGTTTTTATGGGGCATATGGGAGTTGTTCTCGGAATAGATTCTCCCTATGTGGCCGGTATCGCCATGCATGAGCTCGGCGTGATCATGCTGTTCTTCATAGGCGGTTATCTGATTACAAAAAGCTGGCTTTCTGACCCGCATCCCGCAAGGTATGCTGTCCGCCGTTTCTTCCGGCTGTGGCCTCCTCTGGCAGTGTTTGTATTTTTAATGGTATTTGTGACCGGTCCTATTCTTTCCAGCAGAGGCGTCTGGAATTATTTTCACCGGTCGTCCTTCGATCTCTACTTAAAGAACTTGATTTTCCGTCCTATCTATGACCAGCCTGGTGTGTTTGAGACGTTGCCGGAGGCCAATTCCACCAACGGCTCCCTGTGGACCATGCCGGTAGAGGCAGCTCTGTACATACTGACACCGTTGTTTCTCTCCCTGCTTCGGGTGAAGCAGAATAAGAAACGATCCTTCCCGATCATAGTAGGTCTGACCGGGGCAGCCGTGGTATTCGATCTGTATCTCAGGACCTTCTATCCCCACGCAGCAGTGGTGTTTTATGGAACAAATCTGGTATCAGCCTTTCATCTGACCACTGCCTATCTTATAGGAATTCTTTTTACCTATGATGAAATAAAGAAATATCTGAACCTGCAGGCTGCCGGAGCCGCCTTGTGCATCATGTTTCTTTTGCAGACAACAATGGCGCCCATCCGCTACTGCGGAATGTATGTGCTCTTTCCGTATATTATTTTTTCTTTTGTATTTGCGCCGAAACCACTGTTCAGTAAAATTGATAAGCATATGGATCTGTCCTACGGAATCTATCTATACGGCTTTTTCTTCCAGCAGTTGGTTATGTCTCTCCTGCAAAAATACGGTATTGGTATGTCTTATATGCAGGTACTGATTCTCTGTGCGGTTCCCACGATCATCGCGGCTATTCTGTCCTTTTATCTGGTGGAGCGTCCCATGATCCGGCTGAGCCACTGGCTGGTAAAAAAGATGAAGAAGAAAGGATGAGAACGGACATGGCTACAGCAAAAAAGAGAATAAAATGGCTGGATGTTATGAAATGCTTCGGAATCTTTGCTATCTATCTGGGACATTTCGGTTCGGATGGAAGAGACAGCTATGATTTTGTGTTTACCCATCATGTTGCGCTGTTCTTTTTTGTTTCCGGATGCGCAGAGGCGCTTAGCACATCTGACAGGAGGATCGTTCCCTATATACAAAAAAAGATTAGGACGCTTCTTGTTCCCTATTTCTTTTTTGGTGTATTATCCATCGTTATTTACACGCTGACGGAGAACGCTTCTGCCAGAAATGCCAGAGGAGAGTTTATCCGGATGCTGGAGGGCGCAGTCAGGAACTCTTTTTGCGCGGGCGGGCTGTGGTTTCTTACCTGTCTCTTTGTAGTACAGGTTATGTTTGTGCTGCTGCACAGGGTTTGTCCAAAATGGCTGCTCTTGCCCATTTCCGCAGGTCTGGCCTTTATCGCCTATGCCATCCTGGATCCGTCGCCGATCCATAATCCCAGGGTCTTCTATAATGTGGACAGCGCTCTTTATTATTTCTTTTATTACATAATGGGCTATCTTCTGTTTCCTGTTATGGAGAAGATTTTTCTGGATATCCGAAAATATAGGCTGCCTGCAACAATGTTCAGCGCACTCTGTTTGGTGTATGCCATGTTTCTGTATTTTAAGAATATTTACTTGATGGCGGCTTTTCAGATACCTATCATTGGAAGTTTTCTGTTCCATATACAGCCACTTCTGATTATATGGCTTTACGCAGTTGTATCCAGATGGCTGCAGGATATAAAGATTTTTAACGAGATTGGAAGGGAAACCTTATATCTGTGTGGCAGCGAATATCTGATAAAAACAGGGATCCAGGTCGTTTTGCTATCCCTTGGGGTTACTATGGAGATTACATCGCCAATGGCCGTGTACATCTACAGCGCCTTTATGATCTGGATCGGTATGAAATGGCTGATTCCGATGGAAAGAACGCTGTTTTGTAAAGTAGGGGAAGTTTTTGCAGGATTTTTTATGAAAAGTGAAGCTTCAGGAGGAAAAGAAAAATGCGAATAAAACAGATTGACGGCCTCCGTTTTTGGGCCTGCATGGTTATTCTCGCAGACCACTGCCGCGTCCTGGGTCTGCGTTATCAGGGAGGGATCATGGTTTCGCTGTTTTTTGTACTCAGCGGTTTTTTTATTGCGAAACCGCTGAAACAGGACGGGGAGGAACAGTTCCTGTCTTTAAAGGGATGGAGAAGTTTCTATCTCATGCGTATCGTCCGCATTGTTCCCATGCACTGGTTTGCCCTTATTCTTGTATCTGTGCTCTTTAAAGATTCTTTTACCGGAACACGACTTTTCCGGCTTATGTTTTTTATGGAAGGCTGGAGACATCTGTGGTTCCTGACTCATGAGATGCTCTGTTACCTCATCATACCGGTGGTGATGCTGGCGGCTGCCCTTCTGAAACGACATCTGAAGGTCAAGAATATCTGGCTTAGCGCAGGTTTTCTGGTATTTTCTGTAATACTGCATATTTATTTATACAAAATTACCTCTTTCCGTCTGCTGAACCAGCCCTTCCGTTTCGATCTGTTCGTGCTGGGTATTTCTTTTGGTTATCTGTGTAAGAGCGGAATCCTGAAGATGATCCAGAGGCGGAGTATAAGCCTGACGGCAGATTTTGTCGGTGTGCTGCTTATTCTGTCGGTGTATTTTACCACGGGTCATGTGCTTGCTTATCTGAATCCGTCACTGAGCGGGTATCAGATTGGCTGGGAGAGACCGTGGTTATGCGGTTTCCTTTGCGGAATCATGATTCTGCTGCTCATATACAATCCAAAAGGACTTGTATCCCGTTTCTTTTCCCTCCCATGGTTTGTGCGGCTGGGTCAGGCCAGTTACGGGATATACATTCTCCACTACTATTATTTCATGATGGATCCGTGGCCTTTTGTGTCATATCTGCGGAATTTTATAGCAGACGTACTGGTCAGCTGCTGCATAGCGGTAGTCTTTTTTGAATGGATTGAGGAGCCCCTCTACCGGAATGTGAAGAAGCTGATCGGGGGTTCATCCGGCAAAAAGAACCGCCCCGGTATTGATATGGAACGGAGGATCTATTGATATGAGAGACAGACTGCACACTGCCAGAAACTTTTTGCATACACATCGGAAACAAACAGAGCGCTGGGCCATATGTCTGCTGTTTTTCATACTGCTGTTCTTTTTGCACCGGAATATGAGCCTGAACCTCAGTGACGATGCAATTTTCAGCCAGGAACTGGAAAAGGAGACTTTGCTGCAGCATATTTCTCATCTTTATTTCAAGACGAACGGGAAGATTTTTACAGATACCATGGCTGCAATCTTTACTTACCTGCCTTCATTCGTATGGAAAACAGTAGACATTGGCGTGCTGTTCCTGATCGTTCTGTGTGCGGATAGATTATTTATTACATCACGCAATATTATTTTAAGCTGTTTTTCCATTCTTCTTTTGGACTTTAACTATCTCACTTCGGCAGGATACGTGGCGAGCAGTGTAAACTATACCTGGTGTACTGCAGCGCTGCTGGTTTCTCTGCTGCCTTTGAAATACGCGTCCCGATTTGAGAAGAAACCCCTGCTGCTTCTGGCCTGCTGGCTGGCGGGTTTATATGCGGGCAACCAGGAGCAGGCCGGAGCTATTGTCATCACAGTTTATACTCTTTTCATCGCGGCTTCCCTGGTAAAGAAAATGAAGATCCACAGATATATCTGGATCCAGTACGTGATAACCATAGGCAGCATGATTCTTCTGCTTACTGCGCCGGGACATACCAACAAGGCAACCAGCTTTAATATTTTTTTCATTCCGGATTATCTTGCCCTTGATTTCTTCGAGAAAATAATCCGTGGCTTCACCTCCACAGCAGCTGTGATCCTTACAGGTCAGACTGTCCTCTGGCCGCTCTTTTGCTTTCTTCTGATGCTGACTGTATGGGCGAAAAAAAGAGAGCTGTCTGTCCGGCTGGTCTCTCTGATTCCTCTCGCCGCAAGTCTGGTGTGTGGAAAATGGCAGCGGTATCTGCCGCTGAATATACAGGAAATATTTTCCTACTATACTCCGTGGTCTTTTCAGATGCCCGATTACAGGTATATAGACGCTTATACCTATACAGACTGGAAGTTTTATGTACCTCTGGCGCTAGCACTTTTCATATTGGGGCTGGTGCTGCTGGAAATTCTGTGGATCTTCGGTACAGATCCAAAAGGAATTATTATTTTACTGATACTTGGAGCAGGCTTCTGCAGCAGGATCATTATGGGCTTCTCTCCCACTCTTTACGGATCCAGCTACAGAACTTTTGTGTTCCTGTGCCTTGCTTTAGGATTCTGCATTGCTATTTTGTTGGATAAACTGCTGCTGGAGGCGAACCGCCCCAAAACCATGCTGGGATTTGCCGTTACCATACTGTATGTTGCCTCCACTTACAGTGATTCATTAAAAAATATCAGATAAGGAGCTTCTGATGGAAAAAAGAGAGAAAAAACGGATAAAATCACTTTGCGTTCTGCTGGAATGTCTGGGAATAGCCGTCCTCAGCCTTCTGGTCTGTGCGCTTTTATATAAAGATATTTCCAGAGTGGAAGCCTTCCGGAGTGAAGAAGCAGAGATTTCTGTCGCGGAAGGGTTCCGTTTTCAACTGGATTATGTGAAGGATAATGGAAAAGACGTATCCATACAGGGACGGGCCTATATGGAGGGAGAAGAGACCGATTTTTTCAACTGCGCCCTTGTGTTAAAAATGGCTGATAGCGAGAATTATTACCGGATTCCGACCTCCCTCCGTATAAACACAGACGCAGAAGCGGGATACGATAACAATCCCTTTGATTATGACCATAACAGTTTTTTTGCACGGGTGGAGAAATCCAGGATACCGTCAGGAAATTATG
>DVGR01000252.1 GCA_018712605.1 Candidatus Choladousia intestinigallinarum | reverse complement strand
AGGTGGGCGAGAATGGCAATCCTGAATATGGCTTCCTGCGGCAAGTTTACTTCTGACCGCACGATCCAGGAGTATGTGGATGATATCTGGCATCTGGATCAGGTGAAAGTCACCGTGGATCCTTCCAGCTTTGAGTTATAATTTAAAAGTGAAAAAAAACTCATAAGAAAATAGAAGAGCGGCTGTATAACCCTGGCTTTTCTGGTAATCCTATCATTAAACCGGTGAGAAATCTCAGGCGAGATGTGTACTTGCGGGAAAGAAGACGAGGTGAATGATATGGATAAGAGAGGATTCAGAAATTTATGGAACGGGCGCAGCAGAATGTGGACTTTCGGGCTGTGCCTGGCCGGGGTACTTGTGTTGGGAAGCATTGTGGCGGTAGACAGGTCTCAGAGGTCAGACGATTCTGAGCCGGAGACAGAATATGAGCAGACGGCCTTTCTTGAGAGCGAGATGACTCCAGAAGAGCTGGCTTCTGTCAATGACACCGTGACGGATCTTACGGAAGAAGAAACTTTGGCGGATGCGGAAGTTTCCGCTGCCGGAGAGGCGGTGTCAGAGGCTGCGCCGGAGGAACAGGAAGCGGCGTCTGTCCAGGAACCTGTCCAGACGGAGGAGGAACAGGCAGAGGAAGCGGCGAACCTTCAGGAGCAGGCGGCAGAGACACAGACGGAAGCGGCGCAGGAATCTGAAAATCCGGAGGCTTCCCAGGAAGCTTCGTCCAGCCAGGTAATCTCCGAACAGGCCCTTTTGGATCAGGGGATCGCTTTTGATGAAAGCGCTTCACTCCTGTGGCCGGCAGCGGGAAGCATACTGATCGACTACAGCATGGACGGCAGTGTATATTTTGATACGCTGAACCAGTATAAATATAACCCGGCACTGATCATCTCCAGTGAAACAGGAAATAAAGTGCTGGCTTCTGCCCGGGGAATCGTCGAGTCCGTAGGTATGGATGAAGAGACGGGAACGACTCTGGTTCTGAATATCGGCAACGGATATAAGCTTACTTACGGCCAGCTTAAAGACGTGGCGGCTGCCCAGGGAGAGGTAGTGGAAGCAGGAGATCTGTTGGGATATGTCAGTGAGCCGACTAAATATTACAGTGAGGAAGGAAGCAATCTCTATTTTGAAATGACTCATGAGGATGAGGCTGTGGATCCGGTGCTGTACTTTGAAGAGTAACTTACGTATTCGCATTCCGGGCTATCGCCCTCCATGCTCATACGGGTTAGCGTCTCAAATGTTCATGCAGCCTTGCGTGCTAGCACGCAGTCTGCCTGTCCATTGAGACTGGCTTTTATAGTAAAATGAGGTTTTTAGGTTTCACAGAAATGAGAAACCGGCGTATAATATAACAGAAAGCAGTTCAGAAATTGACTTACACTTATATGGAGGCGGGAGTTTCTATACTCCCATCTGATATAAGTTTCGCAGCCGGACTTCTTTATAAAGCTTACATGCCTGCTGGCGCAGGCACCACTACGCATAAAAGCCACGGATTGCTCCGCACTGCGTGCTCCCGCAATCCTACCCGTATTCGCAATCCGCACTACCGTGCTCCTTGCTCATACGGGTTAGCGTCTCAAGTGTCCATGCAGCCTTGCGTGCCAGCACGCAGTCTGCCTGTCCATTGAGACGGGGCTTTCATAATAAATATTTTTGACTTTAGCGGAATACTGTTTTCCGGCTGCTTTAAATAAATCCAGGGGATGGTGCGCCATCCCTTTACATATTGTGAGAGAGGGATCTCATGGAAGTGAGTTATACGTATATTGTCCGATGTTCCGACGGGACGTATTATACCGGCTGGACCAACAGCCTGGAAAAGAGGATCCGTGTTCATAACAGCGGCCGGGGAGCTAAATATACGAGAAGCCGCCGCCCGGTGGAGCTTGTGTATTTTGAGACTTTTGGGAACAAAGCGGAGGCCATGCGAAGAGAGGCAGCCATAAAGAAGCTGGATCGGAGCCAGAAGGAGAGTCTGGTGGAGAAAATGGGTCTTGAGAAGGAGACAGGAAGAGTTTATGGACAGGGACAATAAGCTTTTGAAGTGTGTTTTAGATGCCGGGGAGCTGATTTTAAAGTCCGGCGGTGAAATTAACCGAGTGGAGGACACGATGACCCGTATGTGCAGAGCATACGGGTTTTTGCAGATAGAAGTTTTTGCCATCAGTTCTTTTATGTTTTTGACCGTAACGACAGAGGATGAAAGAGTTCTGACCCAGACTCGCAGAGTCAAAGGGTACGATACGAACCTGCAGCGGGTGGACAGGATGAACCAGCTTGCCAGACAGGTTTGTGCTGCGCCGCTTGAACCGGAATCATTGGAAGAAAAAATCCGGGAGATACAGGAGCTGAAGGTTCGTTCCCATGGGTGTATGTCGGTTTTCTACGGAGAGATTGCTGCCGTTTTTGCAGTATTTTACGGCGGAGGCGCCACGGAGGCGGCAGTGGCGGGAGCCGTAGGCATCTGCCTATATTTTCTTCTTCATTTTTTGGAGAATCTTTTGGAGAATGGGATCCTGCGGTACGCTTTTTGTTCTGGTGCGGGAAGCCTGGTTCTCTGTCTGATTCGGGAAGCAGGCATTGATTTTATGGCGGATGCAGTGATTATGGGAAATATTATGCTCTTGATTCCCGGATTGATATTTACAAACTCTATCCGAGATATGCTGAACGGAGATACAATGACCGGGCTTCTGCGGGTGTGTGAATCTCTTTTGAGGACAGTGGCCATTGCGGCAGGCTTTATCTTCGTTATGACGCTTTTTGGATTCAGCGCAGAGCCGGGGGCAGGAGCAGTCACAGGCCAAAGGATGCTCCTGCAGATTTTTACGGCGGGAGCAGGAGCCGTAGGCTTTGCATTGATTTTTCAGCTTAGGGGCAGAAAACTTCTGCTGATCGGCTTGGGAGGCGCTTTGTCATGGGGGATTTTTCTTTTTATGCAGAGCCAGGGACATGCACTTTCAGGACTGTTCTCGGCTGTTTTGGCAGCCGCGGCTGTAGGAGAATTTGCGGCCCGGAGATTCAAGACTCCTGTACTGGTGATGGAAGTCCCCCTTTTGATCCCATTGATTCCCGGAGGGGATCTCTACCGCATGATGGTATCTGTGATGCAGAAGGGAATTCAGCAGTCTGTGGAAGAGATTGTCTGGCTGGTTCAGGAAGTCTTTTTGATTGGGGCTGGCGTCATTCTAATGTCCGCTATAGCTTCCATTTTTGTCAAGGGAGTCAGACAGATGAAGAGAGGTGCAGGATGAAAGCAATTTTCTTTGACGTAGATGATACGCTTTATGATCAGACGCAGCCTTTTGGGGAGGCCTGCAGGCAGATGTACGGCGGCGCTTATGATAGCCAGGCTGAGAAATTGTTTGTAGCCAGCCGCAGGCGCAGCGACGAAGTGTTTGAGCTGTCCCAGTCAGGTAAAATCACGATGGACGCCATGCGGATTTACCGGACGCAGAAAGCATTTGAGGATTGCGGCATTTCGATTTCCGAAGAGGAAGCTTTGGCTTTTGAAAAGCATTATAATGAAAACCTGAAACATATTTCTCTGCCGGAAACCATGAGAGAGATTTTGGATTTCTGTGCAGAGAAAGGAATAGAGGCAGGCGTGATCACCAACGGCCCCTCTGCTCATCAGTGGGAAAAAGTAGAAAGACTGGGGCTGCTGAAATGGATTCCCAGAGAGCGGGTATTTGTGTCCGGGGATCTGGGGGCCTCAAAGCCGGATCCGGAGATCTTCAGGATGATTGAGCAGCGTATCGGCCTGGAGCCAGAGGAATTATGGTTTGTGGGGGATTCTTATGTAAATGACGTGGCCGGAGCAAAGCGGGCAGGATGGAAATCTCTTTGGTTTAATCGCCGTGGCCATAAGATTCCTGAGATGGATTTTCAGCCGGATCTTCAGGCAGCCAGCGAAAGGGAGCTTCTCGAAGCGGTAAAAAGCCTGTACTTTGGACAGGTTTCCGGGGAACCCAGAGAGTGAAATGGGCGGTATAGCCAAAAAAGAGAATGACAGGGGAGGAAATGAACATGTATGATCAGCTCACAGAGCAGGATATAAAGAAAATAGAAGAGGAAATTGAATACCGCAAGCTGGTGGTGCGAAAGGAAGCCATTGAGGCGGTGAAAGAGGCCAGAGCCCACGGGGACCTCAGTGAAAATTTTGAATATCATGCGGCCAAGAAAGATAAGAATCGAAATGAAAGCAGAATCCGGTATCTGGAGCGGATGGTGAAAACAGCTAAGGTGATCCATGACAATTCCAGCGAAGATGAAGTGGGAATTAACAATACCGTAGAAATATATTTTGAGGAGGATCAGGAGACGGAGACCTATCGCCTGGTAACAACGGTGCGGGGAGATTCCGTACATGGGCGGATCAGCATAGAATCCCCTCTGGGGAAAGCGCTTTTGGGGCACAAAACAGGAGACAGAGTTTACATAAAAGTAAACGATACTTATGGGTATTACGTTCAGATACGCAGGATTGAAAAGACGAGAAGTGAGGATGAGGACAAAATCAGAAGCTTCTAAAGGCAAAAGATGCAAAAACAAAGGGCTGCTGCAGCCATAAAGGCTTTTGCAGCGAACCCTGAAAGAAGAGAAAATGTATGTAAACTTAACCGGAGGTTAAGATTGTTGTTTGGTAAGAACTTTTTATCTGTTGATGAAAATGAGTATATTGGAAAAATGTGTCTAAAGGGTGTTTAAAAGCTGAAAGAAATCTAAAGGAACTTTAAAACAAATGGAAAGTTTACATGGCTTGGGAGGATAAAAGCAGATGTTTGATATTGAGGAAGAACTGAAAAAGCTGCCAGGCCGCCCCGGCGTTTACATCATGCACGACGAAAGAGATGAGATCATCTATGTGGGAAAGGCCATCAGTCTGAAAAACCGGGTAAGGCAGTATTTTCAGAGCAGCCGGAATAAAAGTGTGAAGATAGAACAGATGGTGGAGCGGATCCGGAGATTTGAGTACATTGTTACGGATTCAGAGCTGGAGGCTCTGGTACTGGAGTGCAATCTGATTAAAGAGCACCGGCCTAAATACAACACAATGCTGAAGGATGACAAAAGCTATCCTTTCATTAAAGTAACCCTGGGAGAAGAGTTCCCCAGAGTACTTTTTTCCAGAACCATGAAGAAAGATAAATCCAAATATTTCGGGCCCTTTACCAGTGCGGGAGCTGTAAAGGATACCATAGATCTGATCAAGAAGCTGTATCATCTGAGAAGCTGCAGCAAAAGCCTTCCACGGGACATTGGAAAGGAACGCCCCTGTCTGTATTACCATATTGGGCAGTGCAAAGCACCCTGCCAGGGGTATATAGACAAAGACGAATACCGCAGCTATGTGAACCAGGCATTGGAATTTCTGGGAGGAAATTACGGCCCTGTGCTGCATCTCCTGGAAAGCCAGATGCAGCAGGCGGCAGAGGAGATGGATTTTGAAAAGGCCATAGAGTACAGGGAGCTGCTCAACAGCGTGCGCCAGGTGGCTCAGAGACAGAAAATAACTCAGGGCGATGGGGAGGACAAGGATGTGCTGGCTCTGGCGGCGGACGAAGGGGATGCAGTGGTTCAGGTTTTCTTTATCCGCAGCGGCAAGATGATCGGAAGAGATCATTTTTACCTGCGGGTGGCGCCCCAGGATACGAAAGCAGCTATTCTCAACAGCTTTATAAAGCAGTTTTACGCAGGGACGCCCTTTGTACCCAAGGAGCTGATGCTGGAGACGGAAATCGAGGATCACCAGATTATAGAATCTTGGCTCAGTGAAAAACGGGGCCAAAGAGTCTATCTACGGGTGCCGAAAAAAGGGACCAAGGAAAAGCTGGTAGAGCTGGCAGCGGAAAATGCGGCCATCGTCCTGCGGCAGGACCGGGAGAGAATCAAGAGAGAGGAAGGGCGGACCATCGGAGCCGTCCATGAGATAGAAAAGCTTTTGGGGATTGAGAATGCCATGCGGATGGAGGCTTATGACATCTCCAATACCAACGGGTTTGAATCTGTAGGTTCCATGATTGTCTATGAGAAGGGAAAGCCAAAGCGCAGCGATTACAGGAAATTTAAGATCCGAACGGTGCAGGGACCGGACGATTATGCCAGCATGGAAGAGGTGCTCACCAGAAGGTTCTCCCATGGGCTGAAAGAGCGGGAAGAGATGGAGCAGAAGAACGGGGCTGCGGAGCTGGCAAGCTTCAGCCGATTTCCGGATTTGATCCTCATGGACGGAGGCAGGGGGCAGGTGAACATCGCACTGAAAGTGCTGGGAAATCTTGGACTTTCCATTCCGGTATGCGGCATGGTCAAAGACGATTTTCACAGGACGAGAGGACTGTACTATGAGAATGAAGAGCTGGAGATTGATACCCACTCAGAGGGATTCAAGCTGATTACCAGGATTCAGGATGAAGCTCACAGGTTTGCCATTGAATATCACAAAAGTCTCAGGGGAAAGCAGCAGATTCATTCGGTGCTGGACGATATCCCTGGGATCGGTCCCTCCAGAAGAAAGGCGCTGATGCGGGCTTTTAAGTCCCTGGAGGCTATAAGGGAGGCAACAGCGGAAGAGCTGGCGGCGATCCCCTCCATGAATGCCCGCAGCGCCGGACAGGTTTATGAATTTTTCCATCAGAAAGACGGCGGCGAAAAAATATGATTTAGGTTTGAGAGGACAGAAAAAAACTGAGATGGTGGACAAATCCTTTTTCATTCTTTATAATAGTAGAAAAGCGGCTGTCAGGAGGGTGCAGATACAGCCCTGAGGAAAAGCAGAGATGGAGGTTAGCAGAAATGGCAAGCAGTGTTTCAATTGAGAAGCTGGCGGATAAAATGAATCTTACCAATGTACTTCCCGGTATTGATATGACGGGAAAGAAGATCGTTACTTCGGAGATTAATCGTCCGGCTCTTCAGCTTACAGGTTATTTTGATCATTTTTACTCCCAGAGGGTACAGATTATCGGATATGTGGAGTACACATATCTGGAGCATCTTCCCAGAGAGAAGAAGATTCCCGTATATGAAAAGTTTTTATCTTATCATGTCCCCTGTATCATCTATACCACGATGACGGAGCCGGATGAGGATATGCTGAGGCTGGCGGAGAAGTATGAGGTGCCTATTTTTACCACCAAGACTACCACATCCTCCTTTATGGCAGAGGTGATCCGGTGGCTGAATGTGGAACTGGCTCCCTGTATTTCTATCCACGGCGTGCTGGTGGACGTATACGGCGAGGGTGTAATGATTATGGGGGAAAGCGGCATCGGTAAGAGTGAGGCGGCGCTGGAGCTGATTAAGAGAGGCCACCGACTGGTAACAGACGATGTAGTGGAGATTCGCAAGGTAAGCGACGAGACTTTGATCGGAACGGCCCCGGATATTACCCGTCACTTCATTGAATTGAGGGGAATTGGGATTATTGACGTAAAAACTCTTTTCGGTGTTGCCAGCGTAAAAAATACTCAGTCCATTGATCTTGTGATCAAGCTGGAAGAGTGGGATCGGGAGAAAGAGTATGACCGGCTTGGGCTGGAAGAACAGTATACGGAGTTTTTGGGGAATAAAGTAGTGTGCCAGTCCCTTCCTATCCGGCCCGGTCGAAATCTTGCGGTTATTGTAGAATCAGCCGCAGCCAATCACCGGCAGAAAAAGATGGGCTATAATGCGGCGCAGGAGCTGTACAACCGAGTACAGAACAGCCTGATGAAAAATAAAGACGAAGATTGACCTGGAGGTAAGGCAGATGAAAAAATATTGTTTCGGAATAGACGTAGGGGGTACCTCTGTAAAATGCGGACTTTTTACCACAGAGGGGCAGGCGCTGGATAAATGGGAGATTCCCACCAGAATCCAGGAGAATGGAAAATATATTCTTCCTGATGTAGCGGCAGCTATTCTGAAAAAAATGGAAGAAAAGAACATCACGGCGGAAGAGGTGGCCGGAGTGGGGATCGGTGTCCCAGGGCCGGTCAACGACAATGGAGAGGTTCCGGTGGCTGTGAATCTGCACTGGGGACACGTATGTATTGAAAAGGATCTGGAGAAACTGACCGGATTGAAAGTAAAGGCAGGAAACGATGCCAATGTGGCTGCCCTGGGAGAACTGTGGAAGGGCGGCGCTGCAGGAAGGCGCAGTATGATCATGGTGACTCTGGGAACCGGAGTGGGGGGAGGCATCATAGTCAATGAAAAGGTGATTGCCGGGGCCCACGGAGCCGGAGGAGAGATCGGGCACGTACACGTGGAGGATGCTATTACGGATCCATGCAACTGTGGAAATTATGGATGTCTGGAGCAGGTGGCTTCCGCCACCGGAATCGTCCGCCTTGCCAGAGAAGAACTGGAAAAAAGTCAGGAGCCTTCCAGCTTAAGAGGGCGCCATATCTCCGCAAAGACCGTATTTGACGCAGTGAAAGAAGGAGATGCTCTGGCTATTCGGGTAGCGGAGCGGTTTGGCCTGTATCTTGGAAAGGCACTGTCTATCTTTGCGGCAGTGGCGGATCCGCAGGTCATTGTAATCGGAGGCGGCGTATCGAAAGCCGGTCCTATTCTTTTGGATTTTATAGTGAAGAATTTTAAAAAGTATGCTTTCACAGCCTGCAAGGAGACAGAATTTGTGCTGGCAGAGCTGGGAAATGACGCAGGGATTTACGGAGCGGCCAAGATGGTGCTGTAACGCCTGCAGAATGAAAAGTGCCGTACAGACACAGGGAAGACAACAAATGATATCCCTGAAGTTCGCCTGTGCGGCATTTGGCATCTCAGATGAGGGTGACTCCTGTCTCTATAGGCAGCATTCTTGAAATAATGCGAAGAGGTTCAGAAAGGAAAGCAATGGAGAAGAAAAACTGCGGACTTGGAAAGAAAATCTACCTGGAGCTGGCGCCGCCTACGGAGGAAGATGCAAGGGGCGACCGGGAACGGCTGCTGGATGGGCTCAATGAACAAGGATATAAAGCTTTTCTGCCTTTGAAAGTTTTGAGAAACCTTTATCCTTTCTGCCGGGAAGCACAGTGGAAGTTTACAGCGGTTCTCGGATGGCAGGGAGAAAAATGGGAGGTACTGGCACTGGAGGAAGGCGATACTACCCAGCGCCAGTACGGAGCGGCTGTGGATTTGGGAAGCACTACGATTATGATGAAGATCATAGACCTGAACACGGGGGAAGAGAAGGCTTTTCAAAACATTTTTAGTCCGCAGATTCCATATGGCGAAGAGATACTGAGCCGTATTTTTTACACTAAGGATCAGCCGGAGCACTTAAAAGAGCTGCAGAGGCTGACTGCCGAAGGTGTTAACCATCTGCTGAGGCTGTGCCAGGAAGAATGCGGAATAGCCCCGGATGAGTGTTTAAGTATGACGGTGGCGGGCAACACAACTATGACCCATCTTTTTCTGGGGCTCTATCCATGGCCTGTTTTTGAGACTCCCTTTGCCCCGGTGTCAAAAGGGGGAGAATTTATTTCCGGGAGAGAGCTGGGGATTGAAATCCCAGGCTACGTATATACCTTTCCCGCAGCGGCGAATTATCTGGGGGGAGACATTATCAGCGGCCTTCTGGAAGCGGGATTTTATAAAAGGGAAGAGCTTTCTGTTTTTATTGATATCGGAACGAACGGGGAACTGGTGGCAGGAAATAAAGAGTTTCTTCTGGCAGGAGCCGGAGCGGCCGGCCCGGCTCTGGAGGGCGGCATTAGCCAGTATGGAATGCGGGCCTCGTCAGGGGCAGTGGACGGCGTCACTATATCAGCGGGGAATCTGCGGATCCATACCATAGGGGAAGGCAGACCCAGGGGAATCTGCGGTTCCGGGATCGTAGAACTGCTGGCAGAAATGTTTCTGGAAGGCTGGGTGGATGCGTCGGGAAGGTTCAATGAAGGGGTTTCCGAGAGAATCCTCAGGGTATCGGGCACCCAGGATCCCGAAAAGGAAGAGCTGGCCGTATGTTATGCCTGGGAAGATGAGTCAGAACAAGGAGAGAAGCTTGTGTTTACCCAGTCGGATGTACAGGAATTTATCCGAACGAAAGCAGCCGCCCATACTATGGTAGAATATCTCCTGGAGGAATTCGGCCTGGAGGGAGAACAGATTGGACAGTTTTATCTGGCCGGAGGCTTTGGAACACATCTTGAGCTGGAGGCGGCCATTACCATCGGGATTTACCCGGATCTTCCCAGAGACAAGTTTTGCATTCTGGGGAACGCTTCCCTGAAGGGAGCGGTGCGGCTTCTGAAGAATTTGGAGGCGCTGGGGGAAACTGAAAGGATTGCGGAGGAGATTACTTACCTCCAATTTGGAAATGCCGGCGATTTCCTGGAAAAGATGCACAGGGCACAGTTCCTGCCGTACACGGATCTGGAGCAGTATCCCACGGTGAAAGAGAAGCTGGCAGCCAGAGAGGCCAAACGGCAGAAATGCGGAAGGGTCCAATAAGGAGGAAGAGATGAAGATTGTCCTTGTGGCCATAAATGCGAAATATATTCATTCTAATCTGGCTGTATACAGTCTGAAGGCCAGCGTGCCTGAGTACGAAGAAAAGATTACCCTCATAGAGTGTACGGTGAATCAGCAGCCTGAGGAGATTTTTTCCGTGATTTACAGGGAAGAGCCGGAGCTTCTGTTTTTCTCCTGCTACATCTGGAACCGGGAGCTGGTATTAGAGATGGCTGAAAATTTGAAAAAGGTTCTTCCAGAAGTAAAAATCTGGGCTGGAGGGCCGGAGGTTTCCTGGGAGCCTTTGGATTTTTTAAAGGAGAACTCTCAGTTTGACGGTCTTATGAGAGGAGAGGGAGAAGTTACCTTTGCCAGGCTTCTGGATTACTACGAAGGGGGAAATGGCAGGCTGGAGGAAATCCCAGGGCTTGTGTTTTGGCAGAAAGCGCAGCCAGAGGGAAAAGCGGATTCAGAAGAAAGAGGCAGGATCCGGGAAACAGGTCCTGCGCTTATTCCAAATCTGGATGCGCTTCCTTTTGTCTACCAGAGGCTTATGGGAGAGGGGGATCCTTTCGAGAACCGTATTCTTTATTATGAAAGCAGCCGGGGCTGCCCTTTTGGATGCAGTTACTGCCTTTCATCAGTGGAAAAGAGCGTGCGGTTCCGCAGCATTCATCTGGTGGAAAAGGAATTGTCCTTTTTTTTGGAGAAAAAGGTAAGACAAGTAAAATTCGTAGACAGGACATTCAACTGCAATCCCTCCAGAACAGTTAGGATCTGGGAGTATCTGCGAAAGCATGACAATGGAGTCACCAACTTCCATTTTGAAATTTCCGCAGATCTGCTGACAGCGGAAGAAATTCGTATTCTTTCGGAAATGCGGCCAGGACTTGTACAGCTTGAAATTGGGGTGCAGTCTGTAAATGAAAAAACCATGGAGTCAATCAGGAGAAAGGCATCTTTCCGTAAAATTCAGGAACATGTCAGGGAGATCGCAGGGACTGCCAGGGTTCATCAGCATCTGGACTTGATCGCTGGACTTCCCTGGGAGGATTGGGCAAGCTTTGCCTATTCCTTTAACGAGGTTTATCGTCTGCATCCCCAGGAGCTTCAGATGGGATTTTTAAAGATCCTTAAGGGGACGCTGCTGTATGAAGAAGCAGAAAAATATGGAATCCTCTACAGAAGCCGCCCGCCCTATGAGGTGCTTCAGACAAAGTGGCTGACCTGCGGGGAGCTTCTGAAATTAAAGGAAATCGAGGAGGTTCTGGAGATCTACTACAACAGCGGCCAGTACCGCTATACCATGAGGGCACTGGAGAGAGTCTTTTCAGATCCTTTTTCCATGTATGAATCTCTGGCTGAATTTACGAAGCGCCATACACAGCCAGGCAGAAAATATTCCAGGACTCAGAGAGCGGAGCTATTAAGGGACTTTGCGCTGGAGATAGATCGGAAGCAGGGAGAATTGTATGAAGAGCTTCTGCTCCTGGATCTGTATCTTAGGGAAAAAGTCAAGTCCAGACCCCTGTGGAAGGAGCAGGAGGCCAAGGACAGGCAGATGGCGGCGGCGTTTTATAAAAAGGAAGAAGAGGAAAGGAAATATCTTCCAGATTACGCAGACAGGAGCTGGAAGCAGCTTATGCATATGACGCACTTAGAACACTTCCATTTTGACGTCAAGGGCTTGGGCCAGAGACAGGAAAACTGGATTTTATTTGATTACGGCAGGAGAGATCCTCTTACCTACGATGCCAAAACCTGCACAGTAGGAATAATGGCTTAGGTGCGGACAGAAAAAATGCCGGTTGGCATAAAAAAGGAGACAAAAGAGGATGAGAAACAGCTATATTGCTCTGGATTTGGAGACTACAGGGCTTAAGCCTGATACGGACCGGATTTTGGAGATCGGTGCGGTAAAGGTAGAAGAGGGGGAAGTGACGGAAACTTTTTCTACCTTCATTGACTGCGGCATTCCTGTCCCGCCCTTTATTACTGAGCTTACGGGAATCACACAAAAAATGATTCTGGGCAGTCCGTCTCTGGAAGAGGGGATGGGACGGTTTATGGAATTTTCGGGACAGGAGGTGCTTTTGGGACACAATCTTTCTTTTGATTATGCTTTCGTAAAGCAGAACGCCGCAGCTTTGGGGTTTCCGTATGAGAGACAGGGCTTAGATACTCTGAAAATTGCCAGATGCTGCCTGCCGGAGCTGCCAAAAAAATCTCTGGATCAGGTATCCGCCTATTTTGGGATTCCTCAGGAACATCATCACAGAGCGCTGGATGACGCTTTGACAGCGGCCAGGATTTACGAAAGACTGAAAGAGGAGTTCTGTGAGGTGTATCCTGAACTTTTTGAACCTTCCAGGCTGAACTTCAAGGTGAAAAAGGCCAGCCCCATTACGAATTCACAAAAAGTATACTTGCGGGATTTACTAAAATATCATAGAATAAATGATAACGTCAAAATAGAGGAGCTGACGAAAAGCCAGGCTTCACGGATCATTGACGGAATTATATTGAAATATGGAAGGATTAAAAGGTGAAAGGCTATGATGAATTTTCATGATTCAAAGACGAAACAGAGAATAGCGGCAGTGATCGTGATTCTGATTGTTGTGGCCATGGTACTTGGTATGCTGCTCCCGGCTCTTTACTGATCAGGGGATAGAGAGGCAGGAGTTCTCAGATTATGAAGGGGACTGATATGAAAAAAGGAATACTGTGCAAAGCGGCGGCAGCAGTTTTTTATTTTATGCTGCCCTGGACGGCGCTGACAGGTCATGCGGGGGAGGACGTAATCAGCGAAGGTGTGTTTATTAACGGTGTGGATGTAAGCGGAATGACGGCTGCCGAGGCTGAAGCGGTGGTGCAGGAGCAGATACAGGCTCTTTCCAATTCTGTAATAACCCTTACGATGGATGAGGATCAGGAATCCAAAACGTGGGGAGAATTGGGACTGCAGTGGAAGAATACGGATCTTATCACGGAGATCAGTCATCTGGGCACCACGGGAAACATCGTGCAGCGGTATAAAGAACAGAAGGATCTTCAGAATCAAAATATACATTTTGAGATAGAGTATACTATAGACGAGAGTGCGCTCAAGTCTTTTGTGGAGAGTATGAGTGTATATAATTCAGAGCCTGTGGAAGGCTCCGTATACATGGGAAACGATGGGCTGCTCTACGTGGAAGGGGGAACAGACGGACTGACCCTGGATGCGGATGCAACTCTGGCGACCCTGGAACAATACATAGAAGGCTGGACAGCCGGTGATAAAGTGATAGAGGCTTCTGTGGACCGGGTATCCCCGGAGGTTACGGCGGAGACTCTGAGCAGGATGACAGACGTGCTGGGAACCGCCACTACGGATTATTCTGCCTCTTCAGCGGCCAGGGCTCAGAATATTGCTACCGGAACCTCTAAGATCAACGGGACGCTTCTTCTGCCCGGGGAGAGTTACTCCGTGACTGCGGCAGTGGTGCCTTTTACGGCAGAGAACGGCTATGGGCTGGCGCCCTCCTATGAAAGCGGACAGGTGGTAGACAGCTATGGAGGAGGAATCTGTCAGGTTTCCACTACCCTGTATAATGCGGTGCTGAAGGCGGAGCTTCAGGTGGATCAGAGATCCAACCATACCATGACCGTCTCCTATGTGGATCCCTCCAAGGATGCCGCCATAGCGGAAGGGATCATGGATCTTGTATTTACCAATACCCTGGAAACCCCGGTGTATATCGCAGGCTCCGCATATGGGGGCGTACTGAATTTTACTATTTATGGGGAAGAGACAAGGCCCTCTAACCGGTCCATTGAGTTTGTCAGCGAGGTGACTTCCCGGACGGACGCCGCCAGCAATATCCAGTTGGTAGCTAAGACGGATCAGAACGTAGGCTATCTTGCCCAGGTGCAGTCGCCTCATGAGGGACTGTCAGCGGTGCTGTGGAAAAATATTTATTACGACGGAGTGCTCTCAGAGACCATTCAGGTAAACAGCAGTACATACCAGGCTACGGCCGCTATCTGGGAGGTTGGAGTGGTGTCTTCCAACACAGCGCTGACCAGCGCCCTGTATTCTGCTATAGGCCAGAACAGTCTGCAGCAGGTGCAGACGCTTCTGGCAAATGGCATTCAGACAGAGGCACCTCAGACGGAAGCACCCCAGACGGAAGCGCCCCAGACAGAAGCGCCTCAGACAAATGCGGTTCAGACGGAGACTCCCGTGACAGAAGCGCCTCAAACCCAGGCGGCGGGGGAAACTCAGGCGGCTTCGGACGGTACGGCCGGAGCGGGAGAGGCTGTTACGATTATACAGTAATTTGTCGTCTCGAAAGGTAGGAAGTGGAAATGAGGACAGGAAAGCTGGAAGAAGCAGCTTTAAAGAGATCAGTATTGAGACCTCTTTATGAAAAGGATGCCCAGTGGCAGAAAAAGTATGGAGAGGACTGCAGTTTTTTTTCGGGAGGCGCTGTTCAGGCTGCCTCCTGCGCTTCTTTTGTGCCGGGATTTGAAAACCGGCCTGAGCAGATTCTCATCTCTGCCGCAAACAATCTGCTTGCGGGGGGCTGTGTCCCAAAATATTATATCTTTCAGGCTGTCTTTCCAGATACATGGGAAGAAGAAGAGATCCGGGAGAAAATGCAGAGCCTGTCCTGTCAGGCTGGAAGGATGAAGCTCGCAGCCGCAGGGGGCCATACCCAGATATCTGCTGAAGTGAGGGAACCGGTTTATGGGATCACGTGCCTGGGAGAAAAAAGAGAGCCGGATCTCTTTACCGTCCTTCAGCCTGGCTGGGACCTGGTGGTGACCAGATGGATTGGCCTGGGAGGAACAGCAGCCCTGGCAGACAGGAGAGAGGGAGAACTGAAGAAGGTTTTTCCGCCTGCTTTGGTTGACCGGGCCAGAGAATTTGAGCAGTGGATGTCTGTGGAGCGGGAAGCTAAGATCATAAACCGCCATGGCTCATCTGTGATGCACGACCTCTCTCAGGGGGGCATTTTTGCTGGCCTCTGGGAGCTGGGAGAACGGTGGGGGCTGGGAATAGAAGCGGATCTGAAAAAAATTCCTATACGCCAGGAGACTGTGGAGATCTGCGAGTATTTTCAATTAAATCCTTACAACTTGTATTCCGGAGGATCTGTTCTGGCGGGAGTCCGGCACGGGGAGGCTCTGGTTCAGGAGCTGGCGAGGGCGGGAATTCCCGCTGTGTGCATTGGAAGAACGACAGCAGAGAGAGCGAGGAAGATTTACAATGGTGAAGAGTGCCGGTTCCTGGACCGTCCTGCTCAGGACGAGTGGTACCGGCTGCGGGATCGTGAGCGGAAGGAAACGGAAAGCGGAGGGAAACAGAATGCGGGAACAGATTTTAACATTTCTTGAAAAGAACAGCAAAATTGATTTAAAAGAGCTGGCAGTGCTTTTAGGGTCCAGTGAAGCAGTGATCGCCAATGAAGTAGCCCAGATGGAGAAGGAGCAGGTGATCTGCGGGTACCATACTTTAATTGACTGGGAAAAGACCTCCACGGAGAAGGTGACAGCGCTGATAGAGGTGAGGGTGACGCCTCAGAGAGGGCAGGGATTTGATTCCATTGCGGAAAGAATTTACAATTATCCTGAGGTTCAGTCGGTCTACCTGATTTCAGGGGCGTATGATCTTCTGGTGATTCTGGAGGGAAAAACGCTGAGAGATGTCTCAGGATTTGTCAGCGACAAATTGTCCACCCTTGATTCTGTACTGAGTACGGCCACTCATTTTATTTTGAAAAAGTATAAGGATTACGGAACTATATTTGGTAAGAAGTCCAAAGATGAAAGGATGCTGATGATGTCTTGAGAGACCCGTTAGGAAAAAAAGTAAAAGAAATTGAGCCCTCCGGTATCCGTAAATTTTTTGATATTGTCAGCGAGATGGAAGACGTGATTTCCCTTGGAGTAGGGGAACCGGATTTTGACACTCCCTGGCATATTCGTGACGAGGGAATCTATGCCCTGGAGAAAGGAAAGACTTTCTACACCTCCAATTCGGGGCTGAAGGAGCTTAGAATCGAGATATGCCGCTACCTGAAGAGAAGATTTGGCTTGGAATACGATCCCCTTACGGAAACCCTTGTGACAGTAGGAGGAAGTGAGGGAATTGATCTTGCTCTCCGGGCGATGCTGGATCCGGGGGATGAAGTACTGATCCCCCAGCCCAGCTATGTCTCTTACCTTCCTTGCACGGTGCTGGCAGACGGGGTGCCTGTGACCATAGAGCTGAAGGAGGAAAATCAGTTCCGGC
Organism: Candidatus Choladousia intestinigallinarum; assembly: GCA_018712605.1. Classification (GTDB taxonomy): domain Bacteria; phylum Bacillota; class Clostridia; order Lachnospirales; family Lachnospiraceae; genus Choladousia; species Choladousia intestinigallinarum. The sequence continues at coordinate 2,665 of DVGR01000252.1, read as the reverse complement.
TTACGGCGGAAGAAATTTTGCAGAAAATTACAGGGCGGACGAAAATTCTGGTACTTCCTTTTCCAAATAATCCCACTGGGGCAGTCATGCGCAGGGAAGATCTGGAAGCTGTGGCAAGGGTGGTAAAGGAACATGACCTGTATGTGATTTCTGATGAGATTTATTCAGAGCTTACTTATGGGGAGCAGCACGTATCTATGGCTTCCCTTCCCGGTATGAAGGAGAGGACGCTGACTATCAACGGGTTTTCAAAGTCCTACGCCATGACGGGCTGGAGGCTTGGATATATCTGCGGTCCGCAGGAAATTATAGAGCAGATGACCAAGATTCACCAGTATGCTATTATGTGCGCTCCCACCAACAGCCAGTATGCGGCTGTACAGGCTCTCAAAAACGGGGATCGGGACGTGGCCGCCATGCGGGAGGCTTACAACCAGCGCAGAAGATATCTCATGTATGCTTTTGGAGAGATGGGACTTCCCTGCTTTGAACCCTTTGGGGCTTTTTACGTGTTTCCGTCTGTAAAAAAATTTGGAATGACTTCGGAAGAATTTGCCACCAGGCTTCTGGAAGAGGAACATGTGGCGGTAGTGCCGGGCACGGCATTCGGAGCCTGCGGGGAGGGATTTCTGCGGATTTCCTATGCCTATTCCCTGGAGGCGTTAAAAGAAGCCCTGGGGAGGCTGGAGAATTTTGTGAAAAAGCTGTAAGGAGACGCTGATGCTGAATATTGTTTTATTTGAACCGGAAATTCCTTCTAATACTGGCAATATCGGAAGAACCTGCGCAGCCACCGGAACCAGGCTGCATCTGATTGAGCCCCTGGGTTTTTCCCTTTCAGAAAAAGCCCTGAAGCGGGCGGGGATGGATTACTGGAAAGACATTGATGTGATCCGATACTTAGATTATGAGGATTTTATGGAAAAAAATCCTCAGGCCAAAATCTATATGGCCACCACGAAAGCCCAAAAGGTTTATACGGAGATCTCCTATGAACCCGACTGCTTTCTCATGTTTGGAAAAGAGAGCGGCGGGATTCCCGAAGAGATTTTAAAGGAACATCCTGATACCTGCATGAGGATTCCCATGATCGGAGATACAAGATCTTTGAATCTGTCGAATTCTGCGGCTATCGTACTGTATGAGGCCCTGAGGCAGAACGGATTTCCGGGAATGCGTCTTAAAGGGCAGCTAACCAGATACAAATGGGAAGAATGAGTCTTGAAATATTTGCGGACCAACGGCTGGAATGCTGGCGGAGCAGTCTGAGGAAAGGAAGAAAATGGAATGGAACTGCCTGTAGAATTTACAGAGAGAATGAGGGAGCTTCTGGGAGATGAGTATGAAGCTTTTCTGCAGACTTACCAGGAGCCGAGGAAATTCGGGCTTAGGGTAAATCCTTTGAAAATTTCTGCGGAGGAATTTGAAAAGACGGCCCCCTTCCATCTGGAAAGGATTCCCTGGACAGAGAACGGATATTATTACGAAAAAGAGGATGACCCGGCTCGTCATCCTTTTTACTATGGGGGACTTTATTATCTGCAGGAGCCGAGCGCCATGGCTCCGGGGGAGCTGCTTCCGGTTTCGCCCGGAGAGAGGGTGCTGGATCTCTGTGCGGCGCCGGGAGGAAAGGCCACGGCTTTGGGAGCCAGACTTCAGGGAAGGGGCCTGCTGACGGCGAATGAGATCAGCGCCTCCAGGGCCAAGGCTCTTTTGAAAAATTTGGAAGTTTTTGGGATCACCAATTCTCTGGTGCTTCATGAGGTTCACGCAAGGCTGGAAGAACGATTCTATGAATACTTTGATAAGATTCTGGTGGACGCTCCCTGTTCCGGGGAGGGGATGTTCCGAAAGGATGGTGCCAATGCCAGGGCGTGGAGCTTGGAAAAAGTAAAGTCCTGTGCTGTAATCCAGAAGGATATTACTGTACGGGCGGCCCAGATGCTGCGGCCTGGAGGAATGCTTCTGTATTCCACTTGCACCTTTTCACCAGAAGAGAATGAGCAGGTAGTCTCCCATGTAATGAGAGAATGTCCGGAGCTTTGTCTGGCTGATCTTCCCCAAATACCAGGTTTTTCTCAGGGCAGGCCTGAACTTGCAGGCGGAGAAGAAACCCTTAGGAAGTGCGTGAGAATGTTTCCCCATAAACTTAAGGGAGAAGGCCATTTTATGGCTCTCTTTCAAAAAGAAGGGACGTCTTCGCCGGCTTTTTCCTCTGCCGTATCTGGAAAAAAGAGACTTTCCCGGGAAGAAGAAAAGCTTTTGGAGGACTTTTTTAAAGATATCTCCAAAAGCTTTCAAAAGGATCGTATAGAATCTTATCACGGACAGGTTTACTATCAGCCGGAAGTGCAGCCGCCAAGGGGAGGGTTGGATTTCCTGCGAAGTGGCTTATACCTGGGGGAACTGAAGCGGAACCGCTTTGAGCCTTCCCAGTCTTTAGCCCTGGCCCTGAAGAAGGAGGAATATGGATCGACCCTGGATTTTGATCCGGATGATCCAAGAATCATCCGTTACCTTTCAGGAGAAACCATTCAGGCGGAAGACAAGGTTACCGGGAGGGATAAGGGCTGGCAGCTTGTCTGCGTATCCGGCTTCCCCCTGGGCTGGGGGAAGCTGGTAAATGGGACTTTAAAGAATAAGTATCATCCCGGCTGGAGGATGC
>DVGR01000251.1 GCA_018712605.1 Candidatus Choladousia intestinigallinarum | reverse complement strand
TCTGGTCCCTGCCATAAAGACCAGGAACATCAAAAAGCCGGCTCCCCCCAGCAGCAGCAAGCCCTGGGCATCTCCCTTTGCCACATATCCGTCCACTGCCTGCTCGATAAGAAGGGGTGTGGCCAGACTCACGGCAAGGGTCACCGCAACCAGCCCAAGAACCGCCGCCAAAGTTTTCTTGTAGGCAAACATGTATTTATACAGCCTGGCAAGGGTCTCCCTCTTAGGTACTTCTCTTTGAAGCTCATCCTGATTAATGGCATTTACAGACATTCCTCTCCCTCCCTTCTTCTCTCGTCCTCCGTATGACCGCTCTGTACGCACCAGGTGCGGTAGTATTCCCCTTTCTTCCTGAGCAGTTCCTCATGGGTTCCTCTCTCCGCAATCCTTCTGTCCCGCAGAATGAGAATTTCATCTGCGTGGCGGACGGCGGATACTCTGTGCCCGATAATTATTTTCGATCCTTTCCCCATTTCTTTTAAATTTTTCTGCACCAAGCCTTCGGTCTCCATATCAAGAGCCGAGGTGGCATCGTCAAGAATGAGAACCGGCGTCTCCTTAGCGATGGCTCTGGCAATGCTGATCCTCTGCTTCTGTCCGCCGGAAAGGCCAACCCCTCTCTCACCGATCATGGTCTCATACTGTCTGGAGAGTCCCTTTATAAATCCATGGGCTCCCGCCGCCCTGGCCGCCCATTCCACATTCTCCTCCGGCAGATTTTCCTTCCTGCCGGTGCGGACATTCTGGCTCACCGTATCGGAAAACAGGAACACATCCTGCATCACCACGGCCATGGAAGACCGGAGCTGCTTCAGGGGAAGCTGCCGGATGTCTGTTCCGTCCAGGAGAATTCTCCCCTCCGTCACATCGTAAAACCTCTGCAGAAGCTGAATCAGCGTAGTCTTCCCGGAACCGGTCATCCCCATAATTCCCAAAGTCTTTCCCGGTTCCAGAGTAAAAGAGATATCCTTGAGGATCTCATGGCCCTCTCTCTCAAATCCCACTCCTTCAAACCGCACCTGACCTTTTATGGTTTCCAGGGCCGCCGGATGATCCGGCTCTCTGATCTGAGATTCCTCCGAAGAGATCCTGCGGATTTTCCTCCAGGAAGCAAAAGCCGAGGCAATGTCATTGCTGAGCCAGCCCAGGATTTCCATGGGCCAGATCACGTTGTTGGCGTATTCCGCAAAAGCCCCCAGATCTCCCAGGCTCATCTTCCCTCTCATCACCAGGAAGCCCCCTGCCACTACCACTCCCAAAAGCAGACTTTTCCCAAGGAAGGAGATCACCGGCTGATGGTCTGCCAGAATCCTGGCCTGTCTCATATTCAGTTCGTAGAATTTCCGGTTGTGGCTGCCAAATTTTTTTATCTCATACGCCTCTTTGGCAAATGCTTTCACCGTACGCACTCCGGCCAGATTCTCCTGGGCCACGGTGTTCAGGGCCGCTGTCTCCTCGCTGATCTGGTCGTAAACCTTCCCCAGTCCTTTCTCCATCCGCACGGCGCAGATGCCGATCAATGGAAGAAAAATCAGAGGCACCAGCGTCAGCAGGGGATTCAGCCGCACCATAAAAATCAGAACCATGACGGTCTCCACTGCGGCTTCCACTGCCAGGATCCCCAAAAATCCAGCCACAGACCATACCTTGTCGATATCGTCTTTAACTCTGGTCATGACCTCGCCTGTATTGTGACGGTCAAAGAAGTCTACAGACATTCCCTGAAGCTTCTCAAAGAGATCCTTTCGCATGTCACGGCCCACCGTGACGCCTATATAGTCATAGGTAAATTCCTTCACATACTGAAATACGGCCCTTCCAAGGCCGATCCCCAGAAGTCCCAGCACCAGTGAAAGGAGCAGGCGGGTCTGCCCTTCCCCTATGACTTGGTCAATGATCCTCCTGGTAATCTGCGGGGCCATCATGTCCAGGCCTACACTGATTGCCATTCCTGCGAATCCCAGCAGATACAGATACCAATAGCGCTTCATATAATACAAAAGCGGCTTCATTTTACTCTTCCCTCCCTCTGAATTAAGCAGCGTTTTGTTACAGTATTTTAACCACAATGCGCCGGACAGCCTCCTGGCTGCCGGCGCACTCTGTACCTGCCGCATAATTGTCTCTCTGTCTTTCCCCTGTTTTCAGTATCTTTTATTCTGGGAGAGCCCAAAGACTTTCCCAACAGAAAAACCGCAGCCTGTACAGACTGCGGCATTCGTCCATCATTATTTCCCGGCCTCAAAAATCAGGGGCCCGAAAAACCCGAAAGCAGGCTGTCTGTTACAAAACTTGTCTTATTTATATTTGTCATGTCATAATCTCGTATCATATTCTGTCTCATCCTTACAGCCTCCTTTCTTTTTCCTTTTATGATTCGTGTTTCATCCATCATACACAGATTTATCTCTGCCGTCAAGAATTTTTTCAGGGTTCTTCAATCCCCATGCGCCGCATATAAGCGATGGCATCCTTGACCTGATGGAGCTGCCAGACATCCCGGGTAGAAATGGAAATGTCGTAGTAGTCCTCAAAGGCAGATATAATATTCATGATATCAAAGGAGTTTAACTCTAAATCCTTGATAAAGTCTGTGTCGTAAGTGACGTTTTTCTTTCCGGTAACCTGAAAAATAATTTTTCTGAAAAGCTCCAGCATAGAAACACCTCCTATACAAGATGCCGGATAATTTTCTTAGAGGCAGTCTTCGCAAAAGGCTGATTTCTGATATTAATCATCTGAATCTGCTGGAAGAAGGGCAGCTTTGCGTTGATTGCGTCTACTTCTTCCTGAATTTTGGCCAAAATATCATAAGAGCTCATTCCCTCACTGCGTTCAGGATCGGGATAAATGCTGGCTGCCATTTTAATATCTTCTGCGGAAGAACCGCTGGCAGCGCCGTATACCACCACTTCTTTTACCAGCGGGATCCTTCCGATTAATTCCTCCATCTTCTCCGGGGAAACCTTTTTGCCGTTTTTAAATACAATCAGATTTTTCTTGCGGCCTGTGATAAAGAGAAATCCCTCATTGTCGATGTACCCGATGTCTCCAGTCTTAAACCAGCCGTCCTCCATCACTTCCGCCGTGAGCTCCGGAGACTTATAGTATCCCGGCATTACGGTAATTCCCTTGATATAGATTTCTCCCTCTACCGACTTAACTTCCAGGGTAGGCAGAACCGGCCCCACGGAACCAAGCTTTCTGTTCTGCAGGCGGTTTACGGAAACCATGGGAGAACACTCCGTGATGCCGTAGCCCTGAAATACATTTACTCCGAGAAGCGCCAGCTCCTGCTCCACATCAGGATCCAGAGCGGCCCCTCCGCAGATAATATTGCGGACGCTGCCGAAGGCTTTCTGGCGGATCTCGTCCAAAGCCTTAAATTTTGGCCCGATTCCTACCTTCTGGAGAGTTGTGGCCAGCTTAAAGAGCTTCTTCAAATCGGCTGTCTTTCCGTTCTGCTCCGCTGTAAGCCAGATCTGGTTTCGGATGGCTTCCAGCATAAGAGGCACCGTGATAATAGAATCCGCATTGGAGAGCTGGAGATCCCGCATTACAGTTCTCATATTGCCGTTTATAATGGAGTGGGCTCCGTGTACCAGGGTACTTAACACGCCGCCCGTCATTCCATACGTATGATAGAAGGGAAGGTGCGCAAAAATCCGGTCGTAAGTCCACACAAAACTGATGCAGTCGCTTGCGTTGTGCAGAATATTTTCGTGGGTGAGCATTACCGGCTTGGCTGTGCTGGAAGTCCCGGAAGTAAAGACAATCACAGCCACCTGGTCCGGGCTTGCCTGGAAGCTGCGTGGTTCTTCCAGAGCCATACGGGATTCATGGCCTGCTGTACACATTTCTTCAAAGGTGCGGATTTTCCCCTCTGCTTTCTTTCCCAGCAGAAACATCTTATCTTCGGGAAGCACCGGCTTGGTCAGAGAAACAAAGGTATCTGTCAGAAAAGCCGCATCCGTGTCTGCCTGGACAAGCATCTGGCGGATAGAGTCGTCCGACTGCTCCGCATCGATACACACCGCAATCCCGCCGCAGGAAATGATCGCCAGATAGGCTACCAGCCATTCATATGAATTTTCACCTATGATCGCTATATGCTTCCCCTCATAGCCGTTCCGGTAAAGTTCTTCACGGAGATCATAAATTTGAGAGGTAAACTCCCCATAGGTGTACAGAATCTCCTGCTGCTGACGTGTATAGTAAGATACTGCCGGCTTATCCTTATACTTCACAGCAACTGTGTCGATAAATTCAGGAAATGTGCGGTAATAATCCACCTTATTCAAAGGTTCGTTTTTCATGATTTCTTTTCTCCCTGTTGTTATATTTTAACGCTGTCATGGGCAGCGCCAAGAGTACATGATTAAAAATTGTGCCTTACTCTGAAGGATTCCAGGTCTGTGGACAGAAGCGCATCCACCACAGCCGGGTCAAACTGGGTATTTTTGCCTTGCTCCAGCTCATCCGCCGCCTCTGCAAGAGAGAGCGCTTTCCTGTATGTACGGTTGGAGGTCATAGCATCGAAGGAATCCGCCACTGCGATAATCCTGGCTTCCTCCGGTATCTGCTCCCCCTTCAGTCCGTCTGGATAGCCGTTCCCGTCCATTCTCTCATGGTGGGCCCGGACAATGGGCACGATATCCTGAAACATGGTAAGGGCAGAGAGAATTCTGGCCCCATCCAGGGGATGCTTTTTAATTATATCAAATTCCTCTTCTGTCAGCGATCCTTTTTTCATCAAAATTTCATCTGAAACTCCGATTTTCCCTATGTCGTGAAAGAGTCCCGCAATGCGCACTCTCTCACAGTAGCTCTCGTCTTTGCTCATGGCCCTGGCAATCATGGAAGCACATTCCGCCACCCGGTCTGAATGGCCCCTTGTGTACGTGTCCCTGGCGTCTACCAGGATTCTCAGAGCATCCACCACTTCCATGTAGCTGCCTCTTAAGTCAGCATAGGTTTTCATCAGCTCATCATTCTTTCTCTCCACCAGAGAGTGCAGCAGCACATTGCTCAAGGCCACGGAAACCTGCCTGGAAAACACCTCCAGAAGCTGTAATCGGTCCTCTTTGGGAGGCTCCGGTACCTTCACTGACAAAAGCCCTATGATCTTGCCCGACGGATTATGGAAGGGAAGCATAACCCAGGGTGCGTCGTACAGGACAGACGTTCCCCTGCAGCCGTCCCAGACAGACATTTTAGACACCCTTAAGTACCCTTCCGTCTCCCCCTGTACCTTGATCAGCTTATCCTGCCCCTTTTCATCCCTTCCCTGTCCAAACTCAGAGGACAGCTCCAGCACGTATCCTGAAGCCTCAATCAAGGTGGAGGCAGTTCTTAAAATAACCTCCATGACATGTTCCGCAGACTGGAGATGGTAGATCTCCGGCAGGGAATCCACGATGGCGGACAGGCCGTTTTTATAGTTCTGTATGGTGCGCATCTGTATAATGGACTTGGCGCAGGATTCCACCAGCAGCTCTAACTGGTCAAAGCGCTCATCTTTTTCGTAGTAGCCCTGAATATCAAGAGCCCGAATGGTTTTTATTGGAGGCGCAACACTCTTATGTCCAGTCAGAAGAATAATGAATATATCTTTATTAAATTTTCTTATTTCTTCCACTACCTGATCCCCGGAAATCGGTATCATCAAAAAATCTAAGATGAGAATGTCATAATGTCTTTCCCTCACCCGTTCTATGGCCGCACAGGGATCATTCTCTACGTCTAC
>DVGR01000250.1 GCA_018712605.1 Candidatus Choladousia intestinigallinarum | reverse complement strand
ACGGCCCCCAGCACTTCCAGCACCTTATCGTAGGTAAGGGTTTCCCCCAGATAAAATGCGATGCACTGATCCATCAGGCTTAGAGCGTCACGCATGGAGCCGTCGCCCTTCTTGGCAATATACCGCAGAGCTTTTTCCTCCGCCGCAACCCCTTCCCGGTCTGCCAGCTCCTGGAGCCTGGCCAGGATTGTATCCTGGCTGATTCTCTTAAAATCATACCGCTGGCACCTGGACAAAATCGTCACCGGAATCTTGTGGGCCTCGGTGGTGGCCAAAATGAAAATCACGTAGGAGGGAGGTTCCTCCAGCGTCTTCAGCAGGGCGTTAAAAGCCCCTATGGACAGCATGTGTACCTCGTCGATAATATATACCTTATATTTTCCGTCCACAGGCGGGTAGGAAACCTCTTCCCGGATCTCCCGGATGTTATCCACACCGTTATTGGAGGCCGCATCTATCTCAATCACGTTCATGGAAGATCCCGACAAAATCGCCCTGCAGGCATCACACTCATTGCAGGGGCTTCCGTTATGGGGATTCTCACAGTTGACCGCCCTGGCAAAAATTTTGGCGATAGAGGTCTTTCCTGTACCTCTGGTGCCGCAGAAAAGATAGGCGTGGCCTATGCGGTCCGCCATCAACTGATTCTTCAATGTCTTAACAATATGATCCTGCCCTTTTACGTCCTCAAAGGTGCCGGGCCGGAACTTCCGGTACAATGCCGTATAACTCATATTATGCCATTCTCCTTACCGCAAAGAGGCTGACGCCCATTCCCGAATCCGGGAACTGTGCGGCAGCCCTCCGTCATGCAGCGGGTTTCCCCCGCTGCTGATATAAATTCATAAATCTTAATCTCCGAAACTGATTCCCAGAAGCTTCGCCTCTTTGATAATAGGATCCTTGGGAGATACCACTTTCAGCTTTCCGGCCACCTCTCCAAGAGGCACCTTCTTCATCTTGCCGTTTACGATACCTACCATATATCCATACTCTTCATTCATAATCAGCTCCGCAGCCGTCACGCCGATTCTGGTAGAAAGAACTCTGTCATAGGGACATGGACTTCCGCCTCGCTGGGTATGTCCGGGAACCGTAATGCGAACCTCCGGCCCGTTGTGCTTGCGGATCTCATCCGCCAGCTCATACGCCACGGACAGGTACTCTCTCTGCTCCATTTTCTTTTTAAATTCTTTTTTGCTGAGCTTTGCGTCCGCCTTGGAAATTGCGCCCTCTGCCACGGCGATTACGGTAAATCCCTTGCCGGCCTTGGTACGCTTGTCGATCGCTTCCACCACTTTCTTGATATCGTAGGGAATCTCAGGGATCAGGATAATGTCAGCGCCGCCGGCGATACCTGAATACAGAGTCAGCCAGCCTACCTTATGTCCCATAACTTCTACGATAAATACACGGTTGTGAGATGCCGCCGTGGTGTGAATGCAGTCAATGGCGTCTGTGGCAATATTCACGGCACTGTAAAAGCCAAAGGTCATATCGGTTCCATAGATATCGTTGTCAATGGTCTTGGGAAGATGTATAATGTTCAGCCCTTCCTCACGAAGCAGGTTCGCCGTCTTCTGTGTGCCGTTTCCTCCAAGGATCACCAGGCAGTCCAGGCGCAGCTTGTAGTAATTCTGCTTCATGGCCTCAACCTTGTCAAGGCCCTTCTCATCCGGCTCTCTCATCAGTTTAAAGGGCTGTCTGGAGGAACCCAGAATGGTACCGCCCTTAGTAAGAATACCGGAAAAGTCCCGGGAGGTCAGGAGTCTGTAATCTCCGTAAATCAGGCCCTTGTAGCCATTCATAAAACCATACACTTCCAGCTCTGAAAGATTGCTGGAAAGCCCCTTCACAACGCCCCTCATGGTAGCGTTCAATGCCTGACAGTCGCCGCCGCTTGTTAATAATCCAACTCGTTTCATCTCACACCACTTCCTTTTCTCATATTTGCAGGAAAGACTGCCGCCTTCTCCATCTCACAGCAGCCGCAAAAGCTCCTCCGCCCTGGCGGGGAACCTGGAAGTCCTGCTCTCCGTCCATAAAATGATGTATCTAGTATAACCTATTTTCGGAATCTTCTCAACAAATTTTTATATTTTTTCTCACTGTGACCGCCCCAGTGATTTTTATACTTTAAAGCGGTACCCTACGCCCCAGATTGTCTCAATATACTGAGGTTTGGAAGACTGCTTTTCGATTTTTTCCCGGATCTTTTTGATATGGACCGTAACCGTGGCGATGTCTCCGATGGATTCCATATCCCAGATCTCCTTAAACAGCTCCTCCTTGGTGAAAACGTGATTGGGGTTCTGGGCCAGGAAGGTCAGCAGGTCAAACTCCTTGGTGGTAAAGGCCTTTTCCTCCCCGTTCACCCATACTCTGCGGGCCGTCTTGTCAATCTTGATCCCCCGGATCTCTATGATGTCATTCTCTTGAACGTTGCTGTTTACAAGCCGCTCATAGCGGGCCAGATGGGCTTTCACCCTGGCCACCAGCTCGCTGGGGCTGAAGGGCTTCGTCATATAGTCGTCCGCTCCAAGTCCCAGTCCCCGGATCTTGTCGATGTCGTCCTTCTTGGCCGAGACCATGACAACAGGAACATTCTTCACCTGACGGATCTGACGGCAGATCTCAAAGCCGTCTACCTCCGGCAGCATCAGATCCAGAATGATCAGGTCAAAATCTTCTTCCAGGGAACGCTTAAGCCCCCGGTCCCCTGAATGCTCCGTCTCGACCTGAAATCCTGAGAGCTCCAGATAATCTTTCTCCAGATCCGCAATCGCCACTTCATCTTCCACAATCAAAATCTTACTCATTTACCGGTACCTCCTGATATTTCCTGATAACAAAACACATAGTCGTGCCCTCTCCCAGCCTGCTGCTGGCCCAGATCCTTCCCCCGTGATCCTCCACGATTTTTTTCACGATGGAAAGCCCGATGCCGCTTCCTCCCTGGGAAGAATTTCTGGAAAGATCCGTGCGGTAAAACCGCTCAAATATAGCTGGCAGCTCCTTATTGGGAATTCCCTTTCCATTGTCCTCGATCTCTACCTGGATGAAATCTCCCACATCCTTCACACGGATCTGCACGATTCCCTTAGGTTTATCCATGTATTTTACTGAATTACTGATAATATTATTGATGACCCGCTTCAGCTGCTCCGCATCTGCAATGATCAGCGTATCCTCCGCCACTGTGTTTATATAGGAAAAAGAGATCTCCCTCTCCCTGAGCTCAAGGCCCACTTCCTCCGCACAGTCGTCAAAGTAATCGGAGACATTGATTTTATTAAAATTGTACGGGATGCGATTCGTGTCAATCTTGGAATAAAAGGTCAGCTCATTAATCAGACGGTCCATATCGTTGGCCTTAATGTAGATGGTCCTGATATACCGGTCCATCTTCTCCGGGGTGTCCGCCACGCCGTCCATAATCCCTTCCACATATCCTTTCACCGCAGTAATAGGCGTCTTCAGGTCATGGGAAATATTGCTGATCAATTCCTTGCTCTGCCGGTCAAAAATCTCCTTCTGCTCTGCCTGTTCCTTCAATCTCTGCCTCATCTCGTCAAAATCCCTGCAGAGCTGGCTCAGCTCGCCTTTCCCCGTCTCCTTGATCTCGAAGTCAAAATCCTCCTCCTTAATCCTGTGGGTAGCCTCCCTCAGCTTCTTCAGAGGGGAATTGAACCCTGCATAGATCCATACAATCAAAATCATGGCCGTGAAAACCAGGATCACGATCATAGCAAAAACCAGATCCACGGTCAGCCGCTTAAGACTCTGACCCAGAGCGTTTACGGAAGAGATAATAAACACACTGCCCTGGCTTTTATCTCCAAACTGGACGTCCAACTGCTTCACAAAGGCCTGGATGTCCTTCCCTATATAGGAGCCTCCGTCGGAAGAACTGCTGTAGCTTCTGTAGCCGGGCAGCGCCTCCATCAGAGGCGTCACGTCCCTGCCGGACCCGTTGTAATAAATCTCATCGTCCCTGCGCACCAGCAGCCAGGAATATCTCTTCTTCAGCGAAGCATTGATGTCCTCCAGATAATCCATATCCAGCAGAAGATCCGCATCCTGCTCCGCCTGGCGCTTTATCTCTTCAAAAACTGACTGCGTGGATTTTCCCATGATCTGCATACTGTCGGAAAGTTCATCCAGGGAAAGAGGTATGCCGTAGTTCTCTTCAATGATCTGCTTCTGATAACTGCTCAGCCCAAAAAAGGCCAGTGAAAACAGAAAAAAGGGCACAAGGATTATAATTAAAAAAGCGATAATCAGCCTTGTCTTTAGCTTCATACTTCCTCCTTGCCGTTTACTCATATTGAGTATACCATACCCAATAATGGTTTTCACGTAAACAATCCCGCCTGTTTCTAAATTTTTTATAAAAACAAATATGCCGGCAGGCAGCCCCCAAAGAGCCTCCTGCCGGCACAGTATGTTCCTGTCCTGTTAACGTCCGTCTGTTCAGTTCAGATATTTTTTCAGGCTTTCCGCCTTGTCCGTCTTCTCCCAAGGAAGATCCAGATCATCTCTTCCGAAATGTCCGTAAGCGGCGGTCTGCTTGTATATGGGTCTTCTCAGATCCAGCGTCTTGATAATCCCTGCCGGGCGAAGGTCAAAATTCTCCCGGATAATCTCCGTCAGCTTCTCATCGGAAAGCTTTCCTGTCCCAAAGGTGTCTGCCATGATGGAAGTGGGACGGGCCACTCCGATAGCATAGGAGAGCTGAATCTCGCATTTGTCCGCCAGTCCGGCAGCCACGATGTTCTTCGCCACGTATCGGGCGGCATAGGCAGCGGAACGGTCCACCTTGGTGCAGTCCTTTCCGGAAAAAGCCCCGCCGCCGTGGCGGGCATATCCGCCGTAGCTGTCCACGATAATCTTACGTCCCGTAAGTCCGCTGTCCCCATGAGGTCCGCCGATCACGAAACGGCCGGTGGGATTGATAAAGAACTTTGTGTTTTCATCCACCATATCTTCTGGAATGATGGGAGCAAATACGTATTTTTTAATATCCTCATGGATCTGCTCCTGAGTCACGTCCGGGTCGTGCTGCGTGGAGAGCACTACCGCATCCAGCCTAAAGGGCCTGCCATTTTCATCGTACTCTACCGTCACCTGGGTTTTGCCGTCAGGACGCAGGTAGCTTAAGGTACCGTCCTTGCGCACCTTGGTAAGCTGCCTTGCCAGCTTATGGGCCATCTGGATGGGATACGGCATATACTCCGGCGTCTCATTGGAAGCGTAGCCGAACATCATTCCCTGATCCCCGGCACCGATGGCCTCAATCTCATCCTCAGACATAGTATTTTCTTTTGCCTCCAGAGCCTTATCCACTCCCAGGGCAATGTCCGCAGACTGCTCGTCAATGGCTGTAATAACCCCGCAGGTATCTGCGTCAAATCCGTATTTTCCTCTTGTATACCCGATCTCCCGTACAGTATCCCGCACGATCTTCTGGATATCCACATAAGCCTTTGTGGTAATCTCGCCCATCACAAGCACCAGGCCCGTGGTGGTCGCTGTCTCACAAGCCACACGGCTCATGGGATCCTGTTCCATCAATGCGTCCAGAATGGCGTCAGAGATCTGATCACACATTTTATCGGGATGGCCTTCTGTTACGGATTCTGAAGTAAACAGCAGTTTATCCATTCTTATCATCCTTTCTGCTTTGCTGCAAAATGCAGCTTTTCTCTGCATTCCGGGGTTTCCGTAGGAAATTTTTATTCTATAGGATGCTCCGAAGGACTCCCTAAATCGAATAAAAATGTCCGCCAAAAAGGCGGACTCAATTTTCAATCATCAAATCCCCTTATTGTTCGAGTTCACTCGCTCAGGTTGGCACCTTCCGCAATGGGGGTTGCCGTGGCTTCACAGATCCTTTGTATCTCCACCACTCTGAATAAGAGAAAAGCCTGTATTAATTTGTTCGCTGTATAAAGTACCGTGTTTCCCGAAATTTGTCAAGTCCCTTTTTGTGGAAACCTTGCTTTTTTCTCTGGCTATGGCAGAATCATAGTCTCTTCCGGGCGTGACGCCTGCAGCAAATGCTTCTAAAAAACTACATCTGCTTCTCCATGTACTTCATGTAGCTTACCACCATCATGGCAATCTTAAAGGTCAGGGCATCGTCAAACACACGGATATCCAGTCCCGTACTTTTCTGGAGCTTCTCAAGACGGTATACCAGAGTATTTCTGTGGATATAAAGCTGCCGGGCCGTCTCCGACACGTTCAGGCTGTTCTCAAAGAATTTGTTAATGGTGGTCAGGGTTTCCTCATCGAAGGAATCCGGCTTTGCCTCAGTAAATACTTCTTTCATAAACATCTGGCACAGGGGAAGGGGAAGCTGATAGATCAGCCGACCAATCCCCAGAGTGTTGTAGGCGATAATATTGCGCTCCATATAGAAAATCTTTCCTACATCCAGGGCCAGCTTGGCCTCCTTGTAAGAGCGGGATACCTGGCGGATCTCATTTACGATAGTTCCGTAGGCGATCTTCACGTCAGACATCGCCTCCGTGTTCAGCATATCTCTGAGCATTTTCGCCGTCTCTTCCACCTCTTCATAGCCTTCCTCATCCTTCAGCTCCTGGACGAGGATAATGCTCTTTTCATCTACAGCCGTTATGAAGTCTCTGGTCTTTCCGCTGAAAAGCCCTTTGACGATCTCCATGGCCGTATTGTCTTTCTCATACTTTGTCTCAATGAGATATACGATCCTGCGGACCTCTGTCTCAATATGGAGCTTTTTGGCACGATTGTAAATATCAATTAAAAGCATATTGTCCAAAAGAAGATTCTGAATAAAATTATTTCTGTCGAATCTCTCTTTATACGCAGTGATCAGATTCTGAATCTCACTGACCGCCACTCGTCCCAGCATATAGGCGTCCTCTCCGGATCCTCTGGATATCAGCACATATTCCAGGGCTTTTTCATCATAAATTTTAAAGAAATGGGCGTTCTGCACCACCTGGCTGTCAGCCGGTGAATCTGCGAACTGAACAATAGCCTGGCTGGAAATGTAATCCGTGGGGATGGTGGATGCCACTTCGTTTCCCTCCACATCCATAACGGAAAAGTCCACTCGGGTGATGGTATGCAGCTCATCAATGGTATTTTGTAAAATCTGGCTGGAAATCATATGTCCTTCTTTTCCTTTCTTTTTTCTGATTTTCTATCCTACAAACCTTATAATCCGTCACAACTCAATGTAAATTGTACCAAAAGAACGCCGCCGATTCAACTCCCAATTCCCTTTGTTTTTCCCTAGCCCAGGAAACGGCTGGTGTCTGGGGCTGCCTGCAGACAGCAGCGGAAATACAGCAGCACAAAACCCGGGCAGATAAACCGCCCGGGTCAAAATTTTTTCCAAGATCTTAAAACTTAAATATGGCTACTCCGTAGGCCGGCAGATCATAGGCGAAAGAATACGGCCGTCCGTCGCACTCCTGCTTCACTGCCTTGTAAACCTCCGGCTGCTCTTTTCCGCTTCCGCCGAATTCAGCCGCATCGCTGTTGAGGATCAGCTTGTACTGTTTCCTTCTGGGAACTCCTACCCGGTAGTCCGGTCTGGCCACGGGAGTAAAGTTGATCACAAAGAGAAGATTGTTCTTCCCATTCTCTGAATGGCGCACGAAGCTGTAGATGCTTCGGAAGTTGTCGTCCGCATTGATCCACTCAAATCCGTTCGGTTCACAGTCCGCATCATACAGAGCGGCTGTCTTTCCATACAGCTTCAGGAGGGCACGAACGTAACTCTGCATCTGCTGATGCTTCTCCTCGCCCAGAAGATACCAATCCAGTTCACGATCCTCGCTCCACTCCTGGAACTGAGCAAAATCCTGTCCCATGAAAAGCAGCTTCTTACCAGGATGTCCGATCATAAAGGAGTACCCGGCTTTCAGATTTGCGAACTTGTCGTCATAAAGCCCCGGCATCTTATTAATCATGGAGCATTTCAGATGCACCACCTCGTCGTGGGAAAGCACCAGGATGTATTTTTCCGCATAAGCGTAAGTCATAGCGAAAGTCATTTTATTGTGGTTGTACTGACGGAAATACGGATCCAGCTTCATGTACTCAAGGAAGTCGTGCATCCAGCCCATGTTCCACTTCATGGTAAATCCAAGGCCGTCGTCCTCCGGCTTGCCTGTCACCTTGGGCCATGCGGTGGATTCCTCGGCGATCATCATGATACCGGGATGTTTTCCACAGATAACACTGTTGAGATGCTTGAAAAACTCAATGGCCTCAAGGTTTTTGTTCCCGCCGTATTTATTCGCCACCCACTGTCCGTCCTGTTTTCCGTAGTCCAGGTACAGCATGGAAGCCACAGCGTCCACCCGCAGTCCGTCCACGTGGTACTGCTCTATCCAGAACAGAGCGTTGGCAATGAGGAAATTCTTTACCTCGCTCTTTCCGTAATCAAAAATCTTCGTTCCCCAGTCAGGATGCTCTCCTTTTCTGGGATCCGCATACTCATACAGGCACGTCCCGTCAAATTCCGCAAGACCCTGGGCGTCTCTGGGGAAATGTGCGGGAACCCAGTCCAGGATCACTCCGATTTTATGCCGGTGCAGATAGTTGATCATATAAGCAAAATCTTCCGGCGTTCCGTACCGGGAGGTAGGGGCATAGTAACCCGTCACCTGATAGCCCCAGGAGGCGTCCAGAGGATGCTCCGCAATACCGATCAGCTCCACATGGGTATAGCCCATATCCTTCACATACTCTGTCAGATCTTTGGCAAATTCCCGGTAATTGTAGAAGCCGTCCTCATCCTCATCGTGGGGATGTCTCTTCCAGCTTCCCGGATGCACCTCATAGATGGCCAGAGGACTTTTATCCTGATTAAATCCTTTTCTCTTCTCCATCCAGTCAGAATCTGACCATTTGATTTTGGATATATCCGTGGTACAGGAGGCTGTGCCGGGCCGTTTTTCCGCATAATTTCCGAAAGGATCCGCCTTGTAGAGTCGTCTTCCATCCTGGGTGAGGATCATGTACTTGTAAAGCTCTCCCTCCCCTACGCCGGGAATAAATGCCTCGTAGATCCCCAGGGGCTCCAGGCGCTTCATAGGATGGGCCGTCTCATCCCAGTCATTAAAGGTACCAATCACCTGTACCCCCTTGGCGTTTGGCGCCCAGACGGCAAAATACATTCCCTTCTTCCCTCTGTACTGACAGGGATGCGCGCCAAGCTTCTTGAAAATATCGTAGTGGGTTCCCTGTCCAAAAAGATACTGATCCAGCTCCGTAACAAATTCAGGAGCCTTCCTGGCACGGGTCTTTGGCTTCCCCGGCTCCTTCTTTTCTTTGTTCTGTTTTACTTCCGCCGCTTTCCTAACCATACTCTCACTTTCTCCTCTTTTACTCCCCGTTTTATCTTTTTAGTTACTCTGCCTTGGGGGACGTATTCACCCCTATGAGAATGCTTCCGCCCTCAGGAAGCAGAACGCGGACTCTGCCGCCCTCAGCCTTCAGTTCCTCACCCGTCTCAAGGTCGTGAAGGGAGGATGCCTCCATGGGAAGGGGGATCACAAGCTCCGCTTCCTTATCATCGTTGTTCACGGCTGTCACCACTGCTTCACCCTGGCCCATTCTGGCAAAGGCATACTGCCGGTTGGTCAGAAGAAGCTCTCTGTATCGGCCCTGGCCGATCACCGGGTACTCTTCCCTGCATTTCCCAAGAAAAGCGATATATTCCTTCAGTCCCGGAACAGGAGGGTTCTTCTCCATCTCCTCCAGAACCAGATGAGGTCTCAGAGCCGGGTCGCCTCCATTGGACTTGCTTCCCGGAACCCCCCACTCAGAACCATAGTAGATGGAGGGATTGCCCGGAAGCGTATAGAGCAGCGTATGCACTGGCTTCAGATGCCCTTTCTCCTTAAGCTTGCTGGCAATCCGGTCCACATCGTGGTTATCCACGAAGGAGTACAGGGTTCTTCCTCTGTAAATCCCCCCGTTCTCGTCAAACTGTCTTCGGATCGTATGGGCAATCTCAAAATAGTTATGATCGTTGTGTCCTGAATACAAGCCCTTGTGCAGCTCATAATTAGTCACGGAGTGAAGCATCTCAGGGTTCACCCAGCGGGCATAATCCCCATGGATCACCTCTCCCATCAGCCAGAAGTCTTTCTTAGCTCCTTCCGTCATCCGGCGCATCTCTTTCATAAATTCAAAATCGAGACAGTCCGCACAGTCCAGGCGGATTCCGTCAATATCAAAGGTATCAATCCAGAAACGAATCACCTCAAACAGGTATTCTTTTACCTGGGGATTCTGAAGGTTCAGGTTCACCAGCTCATAGCAGTTTCTCCAAGCCTCATATCCAAATCCATCGTTGTAGGGATTGTTCCAGCCGAAGTTTATCCCCTTGTACCAGCCGCAGTACTGGGATCTCTCCCTGTTTCTCTGAATATCCAAAAAAGCAAAAAATTCACGTCCCGTATGGTTGAAAACTCCGTCCACCACGATGCGGATCCCCAGCTCATGGGCCTTCTTCACAAAATCCACAAAGTCATCGTTGTCCCCCAGCCGCCGGTCCACCAGCTTATAATCCCTGGTATCATACCCGTGAGTGGTAGACTCAAACAAGGGTCCGATGTAAATTGCCGTACACCCCAGATCTTTTATATGGGGGAGCCATTTGTCCAGCTCCTCAAACCGGTGTGTAACATTTTCCTCTCTGTTTTCAAAGGGGGCGCCGCTCATACCCAGCGGATACATGTGGTAAAAAACGGCATTCTCATACCATGCGCTCATATTCAATAATTCCTTTCTGTAATTTTATAATAGAACCATCTGTTTGTAAAGACAGACTGCCGGTTATGAGAAGATTCCGTACATGAACTGGCCCACTAAAGACCGCACCTGTTCATCGCTGATCTTCTCCCTGGCCGGATCCGACTGTCCCCGTTCATATTTCAGAAGCAGGAAGTTATTGATGGTTCCGATAAATCCAATAGCAAACTGCTCCTGCCGGCCTCTCATATTCCCAAGCTGCCCGGAAGCCCGCTCAAAGGCCTGCACCGCCGCATCATAGAATTCCATCACGTAAGGCTTCACAGCCTGATACGCTTCATTTTCCCTTGCAGAATAAAACAGCGCCATGAACATCATATAGTATTTCCTGTCCTTCTCAAAAAAAGCACAGTACGCTGCCGCAAACTGGTAAAGAGTCCCCTGAATCCCTTCCTCCGTGCGAAGTACTTTCTGAATCATCCGACGGAATTCAGAGAGCCCTTCTTCCAAGAGAGCCTTCAGAAGCCCCAGCTTGCTTCCAAAATAATAATACAGGGTAGGTTTGGTAATCCCCGCCCGATCCACAATCTCCTGTACGCCCACGGCATCATATCCCTTGGCGTAAAACAGATCCTTGGCACATTCCATAATACGATCTTTATTTTCCATAGGTTCCTCCGTCTTGCTCTATTATACCGTTCGGTATATAAGATGTCAAGCAAAACCGCCGGAACTGTTTTCCGGCGGCAGAGAAAAATTTTCGGGTCTTTGATCCAGATTTGCTGTCAGTATCGCTGGGAAATATCACAGACATCTTATGCAAGCCGCTGCGGCTTCTCCATCTCATACGCTTCCCAGGATGAACCCTGAGACGCTCCTGACAAATCCGCCGTCTCTGCATACGCTTCCGCCGTAATGGTGTATTCACTGGTACCTTCTGCATATACCGTACCATCCGTGCCCTGAATTGTCACTGTATTCCCTTCTTGATCCGTGATGGTTCCCGCATTATAAAGACAGGTTACTGTGCTGTCCCCGGCAACAGTCCAGACGGAATCCTCGCTGACATAGACATTGCAGTAACCGGCTCCGCCGGACCCTGCGTTTGCTTCATCCTGCACCACGGCTCCCTCCAGTGTGCTTCCTTCTGTCATATAAAAATCAAGATCGCTGATACTGTCCCAGATCACATCTCCCTGCATGTTTTGAGAGACAGCGGTAAAAGTACAGTTCGCCCCGTTGCTGCCGGAGGTTCCCCAGCCCCGCTCATTGCTGTTGCCCGTACATTTCAGGAAAAAGGGATTTTCCTGGGAGTATTCCAGATTCACATCCCGTAAAATAAAGGTGCTTTCCGTATTGGTGGTATAGAACATTCCGCCGCTGCCAGCCCTCAGGCTTCCGCCGGACATCTCGAAAGTGCTGTTGCCCTCTTCTGAATCCCCGGACATACTCTGATATAAGATCACGTTCCAGGTGCAGTCATTGCGTGAGTCATCCATCATATTCCCATCAATGCTGCAGCCAAACAGACGGATGGTATTCTCCCCCTCGATGCAGACTGCTTCTGAATTTTCTGCCGTCAGGCTGCTGTCGTGAACCGTAATGTCCGCCGTGCTGTAGACTGCGGGAGATCCGGTTCCTTTTGTTAGATACGTCCCTCCGTCCACTACCATCAAGCCGCCGCCCCGGTCACTGCGGATGGCTGCGGAGGATTCGCCCTTCGTCTCCACGTCCAGATTCCAGGCATACAAGGTGCCCCCGCCGGCCGCATGGATGCCGCCTGAGGTATCCAGTTCTGTGGCAACAGAAGTGTCCGCCGCATATACCACGGCGTCTCCGTAAGAGAAAATGCCGGCTCCCCCCGCCGCATCTGTGTCAATGGTGCCCTCACTGATGTACGTATCTCCGTCCACAGCCAAAAAGGCGGCCCCCACTCCGTAAAAGCTGGACGCATCCCCTCCGGTGCTGTCCTGTGAAATCCTGCTTATATCCGAGCCCTTCAAAGTCACCTGGGCGTCTTCTGAAACCAGCACGCCGTTTTCATCCGTTCCCGTGGATTCCACAGAAAGATCCTCAGCCTCTGTATCTTCCGTGTACTCTTCCACAGCCTCATATTCTTCCGGTGCTTCCTGGGAATTCCCTCCCGGTCCCTGAGGTCCGCCTCCCGGCTGCCCTGCCATTTCAAAAGAGAGGACGGTTACAGAGACCGCATTTCCATCCCCATCAAGCTCTGCGGACACCGTATCGCCTTCCTGGATATCCTCAAGGGACACCGTTTCCCCCTCCTGATCGTCTTCTCCCGGCTGTCCCATAGTCTGCCTGGTTATCTCCGTATCCTCCGTAATCGCTATCTCCAATTCTTCACCTGTCAATTCCAGCATGGAAGGCCGTTCTCCCCCAACTCCCGGCTGAGCGCCCTGCTTCAGGTTTCCCTCCGCAATGGTAATGGTACTGTCTCCCACTGCTGTTACTTCTCCAAAAATAACATTATCCTGCTCCTGGATATCCTGGGAATCTTCCTGGGCTGCCTCCTGCGCAAAGCCTGTCGCACTGGCTCCCGCCGCTGATGCGGCTCCAAGAATTAGTCCCGCAAAAACTGCTGCATATTTTCTTTTCATAATAGCCTCCTGTTCTGTAATAAATCACAGGTATCTTATCCGCCTAATGTGAAAATCCTATGAAGCCAATCCGAATTTTCTGTGTAAAAGCGAAAAAACCCCTGTGAAATCGTCTCTAAAAAAGACAATCCCACAGGGGTTTTAAAATTCTGTTTCGATTACTCTTCAAATTCACTCATGTCCCCTCTGTAGCGGAAGAGCCATACTGCGAAGAGGGCAAGCCATCCGATATTGCCTGCCGAGCTCACCAGACCTGAAAACTCCACGTTTACGATAGCGGAGAGAAGGTTTACCACTGAAAGGAGAGCCAGGATAATACTCATCACGGCCAGATAACCGGACACATTCCCATAACTTTCTCCTGTGGATGCGTTGAGCCTGCACACCTTAATCGTTCCAAGGTAGCTTGCGTAGTACATGATCACCATCATGGCCACTGCGATCATCAGAACCAGAAGGACTGCGGAAACCACCACTGTCACTTTTGATCCGGCTACCCAGCTTGCCACCAGGAACGCCACAGAGATAATCAAGCAGGCCACCAAAGCCACACAGGCTATGATCATCCGCACGATCACCGCAATCTTGCCGAAGAGAAATCCTGCTCCAGACATCTCCTGCTTCTTCGTGCCGGACATAAAGAATATGAGCCACAATCCCAGGCAGAATAATACATCCGGGATCTTCAGAACTAGATTCAGAACTACGGCATCCGTATCCAGCATGGCCACCAGCTTAAAGAGATCGTCCACATAGCTGACAAACTGTGCCGGAATATTGATGGCGGTCACGATCCTGGCATACTGGGAATAATTCAGCTCCTGCATAAAGATCGCCGCCACGGAACCTATAAGATAGGCTGTATATAAAAGAGCCATGACACAGAACATGGGGGAGTGCAGGGCTTCTCTGGCCGTCTCCCGTATCCGGTAATTTCCGTACTCCTGAGGCCTTCCCTGGGGATATGTGCCGGAAGCCGGCTGTGGCTGCCGTGGGTAAGGCTGCCTGTTTCCCTGGGGCATATTTCTCTGTACAGGAGTCCTGGCGCCTCCTGGCTGCTGTGCCGGGGCGTTTCCTCCCTGGGCAGGGCGCCGTACCTGTGTGGCGGCTGTCCTGGAAGCGGCTGTGTTTTCCATCCCTGTGCTTCTGGAAGCTGCCGGTCTCTCCTGGCTCTGCACAGGTCTGCGTACAACTGTTCCCTCTGGCCCCGAAGCGGATGTGCTTTTCGCCGCCTGAGCCGGTCTGGCGGGAGTCCTTCCCTGAGTGTCTCCTGCTGCCGCTCTGCCGGCTGTCTGCCTGGTTCTGCCTGGCTGACTGTAGGCATTTGTGCCGTCCTGGCCGTAAATCTGAGGTCCTGCACTGCTTCTGTGGGGTCTGGAGGTTCTCCTGGCTGGCTGTCCCTCCTGTCTGCGGGGCGCTGATCCGGATGCTCTCTTCTCCTGGACTTTCTCCTGCTTCACCGCCCCCTGATCCTCTTCCTTTGCTTCCTGGGGTGCCTGCTTCTCTTTCTGTGAAACTGCCTTCCCGGCAGTCTGGTCTTCTTTCTGGTCTGCGGATTTCTTTTCTTCCTGCAGGGCGTCTTCAAAATCCTCTCCTAAACTTTCTGACATATCTACATAAGGATTTCCGCAGACGCTGCAGACAGTACTGCTGTCATCTCCTGTATTTCCGCATATGATGCACCGCTTCATGGCTGTTCCTCCTATCCTCTCCGGGCACATACACGCACCAGTGCGCCGGAGCAACTCTTTTCTATTATATCCTATATTAATGCCAGGGGCAAGAAAAAATCCTGTATTCCCTCCAAAAGGAATACAGGATTGTTACTGTTCACGATATACGAGTGAACAGTAATACAGGATTTATATCTTATTCAGCCAAAAGCTTTTCGATGCTTACAAGCTTCACGCTGAGAACGAAGATCTCGGCAGCCACAGCAAGCTCTTCCGGCGTAGGATAGGAAGGAGCGATTCGGATATTGCTGTCCTTGGGATCCTTTCCATACGGGAAGGTAGCTCCGGCTCCGGTCATAACCAATCCGGCCTCCTTGGCCCTGGCTACGATTTTCTTCGCACAGCCTTCCAGAGCGTCGAAGGAAATAAAGTAGCCTCCCTTGGGTTTTACCCAGCTTCCGATCTCAAGCCCGCCAAGCTCTTTCTCTAATACATCCAGAACCGCCTCGAATTTGGGCCGCATAATCTCAGCATGTTTGCGCATATGCTCCCTGACGCCGTCCATGTCCTTAAAGAAGCGCACATGGCGGAGCTGGTTCAGCTTATCATGGCCAATGGTCTGATAGAACATGGCCTTTCTGGCATCCGCCAGGTTTGCCTCGGAAGCAGCCATAGCCGCAATTCCTGAACCAGGGAAGCTTACCTTTGAGGTGGAGATAAATTTATATACCATATCCGGGTTTCCTGCCTTCTCACACTCAGTAAGAAGCTCCAGAATCACATCCTGGTCATCGTCATACAGATGATGGATGGAGTAGGCATTGTCCCAAAAGATCCTGAAGTCAGGAGCCGCAGGCTTCAACTGGGCGAATCTGCGGACTGTCTCATCGGAATAAGAGATACCCGTGGGATTTGAATACTTGGGTACGCACCAGATTCCCTTTATGGCGGGATCCTCGGCTACCAGCTTCTCCACTATATCCATATCCGGTCCGGTCTCCAGAAGGGGTACGTTAATCATCTCTATGCCAAAGAACTCCGTGATTCCAAAATGTCTGTCATAGCCCGGCACAGGACAGAGGAATTTTACCTTGTCCAGCTTCGACCAGGGAGTATGCCCGCACACACCCATGGACATAGCTCTGGCCACCGTATCGAACATCACGTTCAGACTGGAATTTCCGTAAATCAGAATGTTTTTCTCCGGCACCTCGGACATATCCGCCAGAAGCCTTCTTGCCTCCGGGATTCCATCCATTACACCGTAATTCCTGCAGTCCACTCCCGTCTCGCATTTCATATCTGCTTTGCTGTTCAGCACATCCATCATTCCATTAGAAAGATCAAGCTGCGCCTGGGAAGGCTTTCCTCTGGACATATCCAGCTTCAGTCCCTTTGCCTTCTCTTCCTGGTATTTCTTCTCCAGCATCTGGTACTCCTGCCGGAGTTCCTCTTTGCTCATCTCTCGATACGGCTTCATATTATTCCTCCAGTCTTTTTTCATCTTCTCCTCAGTGTCTTCTCTGCACGTACATTTGTCCGTCCCAAAAAGCTCACTTCATTTATTCTATCTCCTGTCCCTTTATCCGTCAAGTATTTTTTCCTCTGCCGCGAATATTACGGTTCACAGGGCCCCCGTGAACAATATTTATACTGAAAGAGGGCCCTCTCGTCCTCGATCTCCAGATCCCGTTCCCCAGCCAGAGATTCCAGATGATGGCGGAATTCGTGGAGGATCACTCTGCGGATCTTTTCCCGGAGGGCCTCTTCCTCAAGGGAGGCAAAGCAGCGCTGGAAGGATCCGTAGTACAGCACCACGAACCGTCCCAGATACCGATCCCTGCGGTACTCTCCCAAGATAAACAGATCCCCCTCCACTGCGGCGGGATGCAGCCTGCTCTGGGGCCGCACCATGACGCCCCCGTGCAGTTCCCTGAAAAAGTCCTCCGGCAGTGTCTCCGTGATCTCATAGACGATCTCTTCAAATCTCTCCAGCTCAATCATACGATCTGTCCCATAAGCCCGCAGGTCTTGCTGTGCTCGCATTTTCCGTAGGCACAGTCCGCTTCCGACAGCCTTCTGTTTCCCTCCGCATCCACCTCCAGCTCACACAGTACCGTCCTGGTCTGGTTCTGTTTTTTGCAGAATCCGCTGACAAACTCTTCTTCTATCCTGCATTCCTTCATAATCGATTCCCTTTCTTTAAAATCTGTCTTCCATAATCTTCTTCCAGTTCTCCAGGATGTTTTTCTTCAGCTCACCAAAGGTCTCTTTGTAGCGGCTTGAATAGGCCGTGGGATTTCTTTTGAGAAGTCCCCGGACAGACTTGGTATAGATCCGGTACATCCGCTCCTTTTGCTGGCCGATTTTCATGTACAGCTCACGCAGCTCCTGGACAATCTGCTCCCTGGCCTTCTCACCCGCCTCTTGGATAGAATCCTCCAGAAGAGCCTTTTTATCCAGCAGCTTCTTAAGCTCCTCCTGAATTCGCCCAGTCTTTTCCAGGAATTTCCCCAGATGAAAGGCCGCTGTAAAGGAGGTGACGAAGTCCGCCGTAAACACGGGGGTAATCACGAGAACTGCCCAGGCGCCGTAGGGCTGGGGTATCCTGCGTACCAGCTCCGCCACATAAAAATGCACCCATCGGGTCAGGATCAGGGACATTGCGCCCCAGCAGAGGGCTGAAGCCAGGCAGATGTAGCCGTGAACGTTCAGGAGCTTTCCCGTATAGTCCCAGTACCTCACCTTAAAAAGCCGTTCCATAACAGCCCCCGTCACGTATTCCAGCACTGTGGCGGCGATCATTCCCACCAAAAAAGTTTTTACTGGATCCTCCCTGACAGGGAGGACAGCGATCAGTACGCAGAGAGCCCCGCTTCCATATATGGGGAGGAAGGGGCCTTTCAGGAACCCCCTGTTTACAAACCTTTTCTGCAGAATCGACACATAGGCGGATTCCCAGATCCAGCCGATAAAGCTGTAAATATAAAAGAAAAGGCACCATTCTGTAATCGTATAAATTCCCATGCTCTTTCCATGCCTCCTTTTCAGATTTCTCTATCTGCACAGAAGAGTGAGCCAAAGCCCACTCTTCTGTTCTCTTACCGGTGAATTTCCAAAAGTTTGCTTTTCAGCTCAGCTTCCATGCGGTTTAATTCCGCCTCCGCCTCCCGGCGTTTTTTCCTTCCGTCCTCCTGGATCTTCAGGACTTCGTCGAAAGTGGAAATAAGAGCTGCATTTGTATTTTTCAAGGTTTCCAGATCCACGATCCCTCTCTCCGAAGCCTTGGCGCTCTCCACAGTGGCTGTCTTCAAAGCCTCTGCGTTTTTCCTGAGAAGCTGGTTGGTCATGTCTGTCACTTCTCTCTGGGCTCTGGCCGCCTGGTTGGCATGTTCCACACCCAGGGCGATCACCATCTGACTTTTCCACAAAGGAATGGTGTTTACCACAGTAGACTGAATCTTCTCTATCATCAAAGAATCGCTGGACTGCACCAGCCGGATCTGCGGCGCCGTCTGTATGGCGATCATCCTGGTCAGCTCCAGATCATGAATCTTCTTCTCAAACCGCTCGCACATAGACTCCAGGTCTTTGGCAGCCTGGGCGTCCTCTGGAAGGTTGGACTTTCTCGCCTTGTCCACCAGCTCGGCAAGCTCCGTCCTGCGCACCTCTTCCAGACGTTTCTTCCCTGCCAGGATATACATGGACAGCTCCTTAAAATAGGAAAGGTTCAAGCCATACATCTTATCCAGCACCGCCACATCCTTCATAAGCTGCATCTGATGTTTCTCAAGGACCTCGCAGATCTTCTCCACGTTCACTTCAGCCTTGTCATACTTGGCCTTCATGGCTGTGATCCGGTTCCCCGATTTTTTGAAAAATCCCAGGAAGCCTTTCTCTTCTTCTTCCACGTCAAAGCTCTTCAGCTCAGTCACCAGGTCGGAGATCATATCTCCCACTTCTCCCAGATCCTTGGTTCTGACATTTTTCAGGGCATTCTCAGAGAAATCCGCCATCTTCTTCTGGGTTCCCACGCCGTACTGGAGAATCCCATTGGAATTGTGCAGGTCAATCTGGCGGCTGAAATCATCCACCATCTTCTTCTCTTCTTCTGTGAGAATACTCTCGTCAAGCTGAGGCTGCACCGGCTTTTCCTCAGGCTCCGGCGCCTTCTCTTCCTCCACAGGGGCTCCAAAGGTCAGCACCGGTGTGGGGGCGTCTTCAAAATCTTTAAACTGATCGCTCATTACTCTTCCTCCGTAAGCTCAATCTATTTGCAGCAGTTCAGTCTCCAGCTTCACCGCAGCATCTACTTCTGCTTTTTTGAACCGAATCTGTGGCCCGTCAGGCCCTCCTGGGCCAGCATAGTCTCAAGAACGCTGATATCCGACGAAATATCCCAGGCTGTCTCCTGGAACAGGCTGTCCAGAAGGTTTCCAAAAGCCGTATTCAGCGTATCCAGGGTGTCCTCGATCTCTTTCTTGGTACTTTCTATATTCTGCCCCTTTACCGGCTGGGAATCCAGCTCACAGTAGGCGTCCAGCAGCTTCTTGGTGGTGGGCAGATAGTAGCTCATCATCTTCTTCAGGTCTGAAACCATGTCCGGATCCTTCCTGGCCTCATGGAAAATCCTGGTGATCAAAAGCTCCAGCCTGTCCAGCTTTTTAGACATCTCGGGATTCTCTATCCTGTCGTTGCACTGACGGATGTGGAGAATATACTTCTCGCTTTCCTGGATCAGCTCCCGGCACTCCTGAGTCTCGGCGGACTCATGGTCCCCGCCGTCCTCCCGCTGCTCTTGTTCTCTCTTGGCTTCCCGGTTCTCCTGCCGGGCTTCCTCGCCGTACAGGAACCGTCTGTCGTATTCCTGCTGAGCCGTTAAATACTGCTGATACGTCTCATTGGTCAGCATCAGGCAGGTCTGCTTCCGGTCCAGGTGCCCTTCTGGGAAAAAGCCCTTCTGCACCATCCGGCGCAGATCTTTGCGCACCTGACGCAGACTCCTTCCCGTACCAGAGGAGAGTTCCTCTATGGTGCAGTAGCTCCTGTCCTTTATGATCTGCATATACCGGCGGAATCTTTTGGCCAGTCCCAGTCGCCTGCTGCCGCCGGTGGCCACGCAGAAACTCACGGCAAAAAACAGCCCCAGCGTCCCATAGGCCATTTCCATCCCCGTAATACCCATCGTAAAGTCCGCCATCCCCGTGATGATCAGGGTCAGCCCAAACATAAAAGTCATCCCATATCCCGTCCAGGCCATGACATTTCCCGAGACGATTCCCGGGGGACGTTTGTATTTCACCGGCTTCGTCTCCGGTTCTTTTTTCTGCTCCCTCTGCCGCTGCTTCTCCCGCATATTCCTGCGGATCCGCTCCGCAGCCCCATGGCGGTCAAAGGACTCCTTGTCCTGCTGCTGCCGGCTTTTCTCCCCCACGGAATCAAAAGAGTCCCGGATGCTCTGCTGAAGCTCATCCACGGTGCGGTTTACCACGTTTGTAATGGTATCGCTAAGCTGGGAGAAATCTTTATGGTCAATGGCGTCCTGAACCAGATTCTTAATCTGTTCTCCTGCCTCATACCAATCGCTCTTATTCATATCCCTCTATCTCCTACTCCTTCGCAAAAACTGCCGTCTGCTTCTGAGTATATCACCTTTTTCTCTCTTTGAAAATCCATAATTAAAATAAGGAGCGCATGGTGTGCGCCCCTCATATAATTTTTCTATTTTTTTGCTGCGGAAAGTCTTAGCCGCTCCGCCTTGGCAGCGTTAAGCCCTTGCGCTCTCTTATGCCTCCCAAAGCCATGGAAACCTCTTCCATCTCATACTTTATGCTAACCAGAGGATTTCGGAACCGCTCAGTAAATTTGGCCGTCAGCCGTTTCCCAATTCTCTCGCAGTCTTCGTAGGTGCAGATTGGAAGGAGAATTATGTACTGGCTTCCGCCGTAAGGCGATACCACGTCCCCGATTCTCAGTGAATTGCAGACTACCTCCCTGAGGCGCTCCATGGCTCTCCTGCGGATAAAGGATACCTGTTCCTCGTCCAGATTCTTCTGTGCGATCCTCAGAGTAAGAAGCATAATATACTCGGAAATCCCCAACCGTTCCAAACGCCGGGCCTCGATTCTGTAGATCTGACGGAAAATGTCATAATCACAATAGAAGACTGTCTTAGGCTTTTCCGTCTCCCCCACCTCATGGAACACGTCCTCCATGCTGCGCTTTTCCGCTGTACGGCTCACCTGCAGGATCTCTCCATAAGCCTTCTCCAAAGTATCGAGCTTAGATACGCCCAGCCTGTTCTTCAGGAGCGCCCTGGCGTCCTGGCAGTAGTCCAGGGCCTGCTGGTATTTCTTCTGCCCAGCCAGCCCCACCGCCACCCAGTAGTGAAGCTCTTCATCCAAAAGGTCATAGGCGGACGCCCTCTGGCAGATCTCCGTCATCTTCTCAAATTCTTCCGTCTGGCGGTATAACCCGGCCAGCCGCTTAACCGACTCAGAGTACATAGAATCATAGTGGGTGGAAAAAGTCAGCATCCAGGTTTCCTCAGCCAGATGCTCCAGAACCGGCCCCCGATAGCACTCCACAGCATATTCATAGGCCTTTATTGCCTCATCAAGAACCTCCCGGCCGCCCTGGGCGCATTTTTCCTCAGACTGGCGCGCATCCTCCCACGCCTTCTCAAAGGTCTCTACATCCACCTGCACATCCAGCTTCTGGTTCCAGGCATAAAAGCCCTGGCCGCTGAGGATAAAAGCCTCTTCTCCCAAAAGCTTCAGTTGGTTCCGAAGCCTGTAAACAAGATTTTTCAAAACTCCTGCCGGATTGTCAGACTTGCCCTCGCCCCAAATGGCTTCCTCCAGCTCCTGGATGGAAACCGTCCTGTTTCTGTGAAGGAGAAGGTAAACTAAAAGCTTTAGACCCTTTCTGGAATGAAGGCCCTTCTCATCTAATTCTCCATGCTCACTCTTCATCCGAAAGCTTCCCATTATTTCTATGTACAGCGGCTTTCTCTCTTCCAAAGCCGTATATCCCGCATTCGTATTCATTGCCGTATTACTCCTTGAAATACACCCTGAATCTTCCATACGCTTCTTACCCTAAAACATTGTCCACCGGGTCTCTGTCTTTTAAAGCTTTCACCATCAGCTCCAGGAGCTGCATCTCGCTCCCAAAAGGCTCCTGACGGCCGCTTTCCTCCGAGAACATTCCCTGCCAGCCGCACCGCCGTCTTGTGGTGACGATGATATCGGCAGTGTAGATTTTCCCTCTGAAGGCCCTCAGCTCCTGGTCCGTCATGACCAGTCCCTCCGGCCGTTTATTTCCCTCAGTTTTATTTTTTACAAAGGTCCTTTTCTCCTGAAAGGCCATGGGGAAACCTGCCTCATTAAAAATCTTCTCGCCGATCAGAAGAATCTCTCCCATATTGTGAAAAGGGAATTCCTCTTTTCGGAATTTCGTATATATCCTGCCGGAGTAAATTCCATCTTCTTCTTTATCAACACACATCCGAAGAGTGCCCTTCGGCAATGTCCTCTCTCCCATTCCTCTCTCTCCCGCCCGTCATATTCGTCCGAACCTTAAAAATTCCGTCTTCCCTCTTTACCTCAAAGATGAGGGGATTCTCTTTGGCCCACCGGCCGTCCTCCCCGGCTCTGTCCTGCCATTCCCTGTATGCTCTCACGTAGCCGTCGTAGATCAGAGCCTCCGCCTGGAGTCTTGCCTGCACGGCCTCCTGAAAGCTCTCAAAGCTGCCGATATAAAATCTCTGTCTCTTAAATCCGATGCCTGCCCGGTAGCGGCCTCCCTTTAATTTGTACACGCCCCGAAATCCGCTGGTATTGTCCCGCCGCTGGCTCTGGCTCTCGATCCTCTCCAGGCATGTCCCGTCCCCCCGGTGGAGACGGTTCTGGATCTCCTGCTGCACTTCCCTCTTCAGGCATCCGCAGCTTCGGCAGGCTCCCTGCACCAGACTGTCTCCCGATACATCCAGCTCCTGGCCGCAGTCACACTGGCAGCGCCAGTATACAGAGCCTTTGTGGTCTCTCTTATCCACAGGGTAGAGAGCCATCAGTCTTCCAAATTTCTTTCCAGAGAGATCCAGTCCTCTGCGGATATGGGATTTGCAGCCGCAGCTCTTAGTCTTTCCCGCCTTCAGTTCATGGGCGTTAACTGTAGTCTCTCTCCCGCACTGGCAGCGGCAAACCCACCGGGCCCTGCCCTTCCTGCTCTCCGCCTGACGAAGAACTGTCAGGCCGCCGAATACCTGTCCTGTCAGATCCTCCGCCACACGTCCTCTTCTGGCATTCTCCGAGGGCGTGCAGCCGCAGTCCTTTACGCTGCCCTGGACAAGCTTCTTCGTATTCACAAGAACCTCCTGTCCGCAGTCACAGCGGCACCGCCAGAGGACATAGCCCTGGCTCCTGCCCTCCGTTTTCTCCAACACAGTCAGTTTTCCGAACCGTTCACCCGCCAAGTCTCTTCCCCGCACCTTCAAGCCTCCCTGTTCCAGATCGTCTCTTCAATACAGGCCCATAGGGTCTTTTCGCAATATGGTTTAGATTGCGTTTATTGGAATTTTTTCCGTAAATATGAAGTTTTCAAGGTGCTGTTTGACCATTTCTGACGGCTTATTCCGCCGGCTGGTCCAGGAGACGCTCTATGCAGGCCATGCTCTGCCGTTTCTTTTCACGGGTGCAGTGAGCATAGTGTTTCAAAGTGATCTGGGGCGATGAATGCCCCAGCAGCTCAGACAAAATCTCCATGCCCATATTCTGCTCCAGACACCTGGTGGCAAAAGTGTGCCGCAAAGTGTGCATATGGACGCCAGGAATCTTAAGCTCCTGCATGATCCGTCCAAGATGCTGCTGCATGGTCCTGGGGTCACGGCAGCCTCCCCCTCTTCCCGGGAAAAGAAATTCCTGGGATCCAGGGGATACCGCATCCCTTTTTTCTTTCAGAAGGGTTACCAGGAATCCCGGAAGGGGGATTTCCCGAAGGGATGTCTCTGTCTTTGGTGTGCCAAGAATCAACTTCGTCTTCTTCTCCCCTTCTTCTGCGGCCAATCTCTGGACAGAGTGCCTGACTTGAATGCTCTCGTTTTCAAAGTCTATGTCCTCCCACTTGAGGGCGCACAGCTCTCCCACCCTGAGCCCTGTGTAGAGACAGAGCAGGTATTCCAGCTCTTCCGTGTCGTTAATCTTCTCTTCCAGGCGGATCTGCTCTCTCCTGGTCAGGACACGGGGAGCTGTCTTCCTGACCTTAGGAACCCGGATCTCCTGGTACGGGTTCTGAGCCATCAGTTTCCGTGAAAAGGCAGACTGGAGAAGAGTTTTTAAAAGGCGGCACACCCCTGAAAGAGTGGACGGTGCCAGAGTATCCTGAAGGCTGTTTACCAGTTCCTGTATTCTCTCTCCAGAGATCTGTGAGAGCTGTTCATCACCCAGCCGGGGATAAATGTGGTTTTTCAGCATCCTCTGATAGCCCTCCCAGGTACTCTGTTTTATGTGAGGCCGCATCATTACCTCCAGCCAGAAGTCTCCCCACTCCCGCAGGGTTCCTCCCCCGTAGGTTCTCACTGCGTCCGGCTCCCTGCAGACCTGAGCCTTCAGCAGAATCAGCCTTCTCTTCACTTCTCCATACTGCTTTCCATAAATGGAACAGAATATAGCCTTCCCATCGGGCCTTCTGCCCCTGATATAACGTCCTTCCCAGCGTCCGTCTTTACGCAGATAAATATTTTCTCCTTTCCTAGCCATATTAAATTCCTCCTTGATCTTTCCCTCTAAGGCTGTTTCCAAATGGCAGTCCTAGAAGGACGGCTTATTTGACGGCTTAAACAATACAGTAACTTCTTGTGCAATTATGAGATAATTTACCAAAAAGTTTTAAAAAACACAAAATTTTATATGGAGAGCTTCTGAGAAAAAGTGTTTCCGTTTGACCTTTATCGCTATTTGTGATATGATAAGTCATAAAAAGGCAGATTTTTAGTACATTTTCGTAATCTAAACCATATTGCGAGATTTTTTCTTTTTATTTCTTTCCGGCATGTTTAAAGGCCCCGACGGTTTCCCGCCAGGGCCTTTGTTTGGCTGTCTTAGCTTATTTATTCACTTGTTTCTTCTCAGCTTTTTCTCCTTCTTCTGGAGGCTGCTGCCACGAAGAAGATGAATGCTGCTCCAAGAAGAAGCGCCGCATACAGAGTGATGTTTGTCTCATCGCCTGTCTTAACGCTCTTGGCAGCCTTAGAAGAGGTATTTCCATCGTTTGCATCGCTGCCATCCTTCTTCTCTTCTGATGTGCTGCTGGTCTCTGTGCTTTCACACTCGGACTCAACCTCTTCCTCTTCAACAGAGGTATTTGTGATGGTCACAGCCGCATCTGCGGAGGTCTCGGACAGTGTCACGGATGCGTTGTCGATTTCCACATTGTAGCCGAAATCATCCAGCGTCTCCACAGGCGTTCCGTCCGCTGTCACCTCGGTAATGTAGAGCTCCAGAGCTTCATCATTATCAGGAACAGTTACCTGAACCTCTGCGCTTACAGAAGAATTTCCATTCAGGTCAAGAGCCACGATGTTCTGACTTACTGTATCAGAAAGCTTCGTATAATTTGCGTTCGCAAAGATTCCTGCGTAGAATGTATTATTTACATTCTTATCTTTTCCAGAAATACTCTTTACCTTCTTGGTGATGGTAATGGTCTTGGCAATGTAGAAGCCGTCATCCGGCATTACCACGAATCCGTTGTTAAAGGTAAAGTTTGCTGAAGAAGCGTTTTCAGTAATTACCACGCTGTTTCCATTGGGATACTGCGGTACGTATGCGCCTCCGCCGTACTCTCCTGTGGTGATCACATTGCCATCAGCGTCTGTCTCTGCTACATAGTAGGTGCCTCTCTCCAGGTTCTCAAAGGTCACTGATGAGGATGCCTGGTTTCCGTTAAAGGAGATCGCCTGTACATCGCCTACTCTCTGAGTCATGGCTTCGTCTGAGAACAGAGCCACATAGAACTGTCCCTCTGTCACAGTAACAAGCTCATCGCTGAGAGCGTCTATGGTCTGCTTCGTCACTACGATGCTGCAGTTGCTGGGATCCTCTGTAATTACAGTGATGGTCGTCTCGTCCTGCGGACGGGGCTCGGGATCGCTGGGATTCGGTGTGGGATCCGGGATCTGGGGCGTTCCGCCTACTGTAACTGCATTGGTGAGATTTCCTCCCAGGTCTGCTTCCGCCACTACGTGATCGTAAGTGATGGTTCTGGACTCTCCAGGAGCCAGTCTGTCAATCACTGTGGTACCCTGCTCAAGTCCGCTGGGAACTGTGCCGGTTCCGTCCGGTCTGCTCATGGCATCCGTTACAGTGATATCTGTCAGAGTCAGGTTTCCGTTATTTGTCACCGTTACCTGATAGGTAATGGTCTCGCCTACTACGTACTTTCCGTCTGCCGCTGCCGGTGTGGAGGTCACTGTCTTGACTACATCCAGGGACGGATTGCGGTCAATGGTGGGATCCTCTTCCTCTCCCGGTACTACCGGCGGTCCTTCCGGATCAGGATTCTCAGGATCGGGGTTCGGATTCGGACGGATATCTCCCGTCGCTGTCGCCGTGTTCACCACATTCTTTCCAAGATCGCTCTCCTGTACCTCATACTGGAAGAGTACTTCTTTGCTCTCTCCAGGTGCAAGGGTTTCCGGCTCATTGGAGCTTCCTTCCTTCACCACTGCTCCTGCCAGCTCATCCACTGCCACT
>DVGR01000249.1 GCA_018712605.1 Candidatus Choladousia intestinigallinarum | reverse complement strand
ATCCCCGTAAACAGGAATCTTATTCAGCGTATTTTCCATTCCGCTTTTCAGCCCCGTATACGCCTCCGCCGTGCGGATATTGCTGAGATAGGTGGAAATCCCCCCTACATTTTCAGAGATAGACATATCATTGTCATTGAGGACAATGATAAAATTCGACTTCAGCTGGGCGGCGTTATTCAGCGCCTCAAAGGCCATGCCTCCGGTCATGGAGCCGTCCCCGATGACAGAGACCACAAAATAACTGTCCCCCGTAATCTCCCTGGCTCTTACGTATCCTAAACCTGCCGAGATAGAGGTGGAGCTGTGTCCCGTATCAAAAGCATCGCAGTCGCTTTCTTTTCGCTTGGGAAATCCGCTCATCCCTCCGTATTTTCTCATCTGGTCAAAGCCGTCCTTCCTCCCGGTGAGGATTTTGTGCGTGTAGGACTGGTGGCCTACATCCCAGATAATCTTATCCTCAGGAAGATGGAAGGCCAGGTGCAGAGCCATAGTAAGCTCCACCACGCCCAGATTGGAAGCCAGATGGCCTCCGTTTGCGCTGATTTTTTCGATTAAAAATTTCCGTATTTCCTCTGCCAGCTCCGGGAGCTGTTCTTTGTCAATCTTGAAAATATCGTTTACTTCATTGATTTTCTCTAACAGCATCCTACCACCCTTTCTTATGCGTTCCGGTGGATCAGTTTTAAAATCAGTTCATGCAGAAACTCATTTTGGTAAGGAAGTTCCTCCAGGAGACGAACCGCCTCCCTGGAATACGCTTCTACATCCTTTCCGGCCTGCTCCAGCCCTTTCACTGCGGCATACGTAAATTTATGATTCTTCTCATCACTTTTCACAGGCTTTCCCAGCACCTTAAGATCTCCGGTCACGTCCAGAATGTCGTCCTGGATCTGGAAAGCCATCCCCACATTACCGGCAATCCTCTCCACCTTCTCTGTCTCTTCCCCATTGGCCCCGGCAAGCACGGCGCCGATCATCATGGACGCCTGAATCAAGGCTCCCGTCTTCAGCTCATAGATAAAGGAGATCTGCTCCATGGTAAGAGGTTTTCCCTCGTTCTCCACATCTACAGACTGGCCGCCGATCATGCCATACATGC
The DNA here is from genome assembly GCA_018712605.1 of Candidatus Choladousia intestinigallinarum. Lineage (GTDB taxonomy): Bacteria > Bacillota > Clostridia > Lachnospirales > Lachnospiraceae > Choladousia > Choladousia intestinigallinarum. The sequence continues at coordinate 7,849 of DVGR01000249.1, read as the reverse complement.
CAGTCTTTTTTGCAAGAATCTCCAAAGCTTTGGCCTTTCTCCCGCTGTCGCCTTCTAGGAAGAACGCCTGAACCGCCGTCTCATAAGCCAGATTTAAAAGAGCGTCCCCGGCCAGGATAGCCATAGCCTCTCCGTAAACCGCATGGGTTGTCTTTCTCCCCCGACGGTATTCATCGTTATCCATGGCAGGAAGGTCGTCGTGGATCAGGGAATGGGTGTGGATCATCTCCATGGCCGCCATAAAAGGCCAGATCTCTTCTCCCTTCCCTCCGAACATTCTGTAAGTCTCCCGCATCAAAAGAGGACGCAGCTTCTTTCCACCTGCCAGCATGCTGTAATTGACAGCTTCAAAAAGAGTGCGCTGAAAGCCTTCCTCTTTGGGGAGGTATTCCGTGATCTTCTCTTTGATCTCTTCTGTGCGGATTTTCATCAGTTCATCAAAATTCTTCAAGCTGCCCCTCCTTATTCAACGTAAGTACTTTTTTTTCCACTAAATCAATTTTATCTTTGCAGGCTTTAAGGAGGTTCATTCCCTCCTGATATTTCTGAAAGGATTCCTCCAGAGGAATCTCTTTATCTTCCAGCTCCGAGAGAATTCTCTCCAGTTCCTGAAACCCTTCCTCCAGGGTTTTTTCCTTTTCCTCTGTCTTCTCCATCCGCCTCTCCTTTCTCAAACCCCTCCGGCGCAGCCGGAAAGACTGTTTCGGCTCTGCTCTCAATATACCCGTCCGACAGATAGACCCTCAGCGGATCCCCTGCCTTTACCTGTTTTACGGTCCAGACTCTTCCCTGTCCGGGAACAGCAGCCACACTGTAGCCGGAAGAAAGTTTCTCCAGGGGAGAAAGGCCCTTAAGCTTCTCAATATATACCTCCAGCCGGTGCTTCTCCTGCCCCAGCCTTTCATTCATTCCCCTTCGCAGCCTGTCCTCGTCCTCCGCAAGCCTCTGCTGCATCTCCCACAGTTTCTGGGTAGGACTTACGTACCGCAATCGCATCATCATCTGCTGCTTTCTCTGCTTGGCAGACTCCAGCCTGTATTCAAAGCTTCTGGAGATTCTCCTTCCATATTCCGAAAGCCGGCTCACCACAGCGGACATATCTGCCACAGCCAGCTCCGCAGCAGCGGAAGGGGTCGGGGCCCGCAGATCTGCCACAAAATCGGCAATGGTAACGTCCGTCTCATGGCCCACCGCTGAAATCAAAGGCGTACCGCAGCCAAAGATTGCCCTGGCTACCAGTTCCTCATTGAAGGCCCACAGATCTTCTATGGAACCGCCCCCTCTTCCGGCAATGATCACGTCCACTCCCAGACTATCCAGGGTTTGAATTCCCTCTGCCACGCTCTCGGCAGCCCCCTCTCCCTGAACCTTGGCAGGGTAGAGGATAATCTGTATTCCCGGATTTCTTCTCCTGGCGATATTGATGATATCCCTGACAGCGGCGCCCGTGGGAGCCGTCACCACCCCCAGCCGTGATACATAAGCAGGAATCTCCTTTTTGTATTCAGGGGCAAACATCCCCATCTCTTCCAGCTCTTCCTTCAGGCGCAGGTACCTCTCATAGAGAATTCCCGCTCCGTCCTGGCGGATCGTCTGGGCATAAAGCTGATATCTGCCGTCCCTCTCGTATACGCTGACACTGCCCTGCACCACCACCTGCTGCCCGTCAGATAACCGAAATGCCAGTCCCTTCCTGGCACTGGCAAACATAACGCAGGCCATTGCACCTGCCGAATCTTTCAATGAAAAATAGATATGGCCGGAGGTGTGGTACTTACAGTTTGATACCTCCCCCCGGACCGAAATCCGGTTCAGCACAAAATCCTGCACAAACATATTTTTAATGTAGGCATTCACCTGTCCTACCGAATAAACCTTCTGCATATGATTCTCCCGGGTCACGCAAACCGGGCAAGCACTCCATTCACAAACCCCGGGGAGTCGTCTCCCCCAAAGCGCTTGGCCAGTTCCACCGCTTCATTGATGGCTACCTTTACGGGAATTGCGTCTTCATAAAGCATTTCATAAAGAGCAAGCCTGAGAATCGCCAGCTCCGCCTTGCCCATACGCTCTGTCTTCCAGCCTCGGGCAACTTCATTGATCTTCTGGTCGATCTCAGGGATTTTATCCCGGATGCAGTTGAACTTTTCCAGCATATACGTATGCTCTTCCTGAGTCAGTTCTGGGATCTGATCCAGATAGGCGTCTCTCTGCCCGTCCACATCCTCTCCTGTATGAAATTCCCCGCAGAAAACCATTTTAAACAGGTTCTCCCTGATCTCGCTTCTCTTCATGATATCTCCTATTTATCTATACGTCCTTCTCCATGGTAACATTTACGATCTTGACATTGACTTCCGCCACATCCAGGCCCGTCATAGTCTCGATGGCAGTCTTGACCTTCTCCTGGATCTGCTGGCAGGTGGTGGGAACATTATAGCCGTACCGGATATTGATGGCCAGAGCCACATGCACCGTGCGCTCATCCATGGTAATCTTCACGCCCTTGGAAAGGCTCTTCATTCCCAGTTTGCTTATGAGGTCCCGTGTCACGTTTCCTGCCATGGAAGCCACTCCCTCCACCTCAGAGGCTGCAAGGCCCGCAATGATGGCCACGACCTCATCGGCAATGCGTACTTCGCCGAATTTTTCTTCGTTTTCAAGTTTATGTGTACGGATCTCTGTATTTTCCATAGATTACCTCCTGCATTCATCATTAAAATTGGTCTAAAGACATTATAACAAAAAATCCCTGTTTTGCAAGGAGTTACTGACACCCTACCTTCCGAACTCTGAGAGTACAAGCCCTTCGTTCCGATCCAGCACCATTCCCACGGACCAACTGTTTATAAACAGCAGAAGTGGACGGCCTTTCAGGTCTTTGATTTTCTTCATGTCCGAAGTGCCCACAATACGGTTCATGTCAATCTCCTCATTTTCAATCCAGCGGATATGCTCATAGGGAAGGGGCTCCAGACGGATCTCCACATTGTATTCATTCTCCAGCCGGTACTTAAGGACATCAAACTGAAGAACGCCTACCACTCCCACGATGATCTCCTCCATACCTGTGTTGAATTCCTGGAAAATCTGAATGGCACCCTCCAGGGCAATCTGATTGATTCCCTTTACAAACTGCTTTCTCTTCATGGTATCTACCTGGCGCACTCTGGCAAAATGCTCCGGGGCAAAGGTGGGAATTCCCTCATAGGCAAACTTCTTCCCAGGCATGCAGATGGTATCTCCGATGGAATAAATACCGGGATCAAAAACGCCGATGATGTCTCCGGCATAGGCCTCCGACACAATATGGCGTTCCTGGGCCATAAGCTGCTGGGGCTGGGAAAGTCTCTGCTTTCTGTCCCCCTGGACATGGTAAACCTCCATCCCCGCATCGAACTTGCCGGAACAAATCCGCATAAAGGCAATTCTGTCCCTGTGGGCTTTATTCATGTTGGCCTGGATCTTAAAGACAAAGGCGGAAAAATCTTCCTTTACGGGATCGATCACGCCGCAGTCAGCTCTTCTGGGAAGGGGCGCCGTCGTCATCTTCAGGAAATGCTGGAGAAAAAACTCCACTCCAAAATTCGTCAGGGCTGACCCGAAAAATACCGGCGAAAGTTCTCCCTTATCCACCTTCTCCTGGTCAAATTCCGCCGAAGCGCCGTCCAGAAGCTCAATTTCCTCTAAAAGCTGCTCCTTGGCCGCCTCCCCGATAAATTCATCCAGCTCCCGGGAATCCATGGCGAGTTCTGTAGCCGTGCCTTCTTTTGTCCCCTTCTGGGTATCAGTATATGTGATTACTTTCTTCTCAAAACGGTCGTAGACTCCCCGGAAATTCTTTCCTGAGCCAATGGGCCAGTTTACAGGGCAGGTAGCGATGCCAAGTTCTTTCTCAATCTCATCTAAAAGATCAAAGGTGTCGTTGGCATCCCGGTCCAGCTTATTGATAAAGGTGAAAATAGGTATATGCCGCATGACGCAGACCTTAAAAAGCTTCCTGGTCTGAGCCTCCACACCCTTTGAAGCGTCAATAACCATGACTGCGGAATCCGCCGCCATCAGGGTGCGGTACGTATCCTCTGAGAAGTCCTGATGCCCCGGCGTGTCCAGAATGTTAATGCAGTAGCCTCCGTAGTTAAACTGCAGTACGGAGGAGGTTACGGAAATACCTCTCTCCTTTTCGATTTCCATCCAGTCTGACACCGCATGCCTGGCCGTAGCCTTTCCCTTTACGGAACCTGCAAGATTAATGGCTCCGCCGTAGAGAAGGAATTTCTCTGTCAGAGTCGTTTTACCCGCATCGGGATGTGATATAATGGCAAACGTGCGTCTTTTCTCTATCTCTTCTTTTATATTACCCACAAATCTTCCTCCTGGTCTAAAAAACAATCCTGTTTATAGGCGGCCACCCGGGCCGCCGCTTTGTATTCTACCAAGGCAGGAAATGACTGTCAATTAAAAATAGAAAAGCCACTTGAATTTCTCTCTTAAATAGTGTATTGTAGGAAAGAATATTTAGACAATGACAGAAGGAGGATACTATGAGACATTTGATGAGTCCCCTGGATTTTTCCGTGGAAGAGCTAGACAGGCTTCTGAATCTGGCAAATGATATCGAAGCCAACCCAGCGAAATACGCACATGCCTGTGAAGGCAAAAAACTTGCCACTTTATTTTATGAACCAAGTACCCGAACTCGACTCAGTTTTGAAGCCGCGATGCTGAACCTGGGTGGAAGCGTACTTGGTTTTTCTTCGGCCGACTCCAGCTCAGCTTCCAAAGGTGAAAGCGTGGCCGACACCATCCGTGTAATTTCCTGTTATGCGGATATCTGCGCCATGCGCCATCCCAAGGAGGGAGCTCCGCTGGTGGCTTCCCTGAATTCTTCCATTCCTGTAATCAACGCCGGGGACGGCGGGCACCAGCACCCCACCCAGACCCTGACTGACCTCTTGACGATCCGTTCTCTGAAAGGACGCCTGGACAATCTTACCATCGGGCTTTGCGGAGACCTGAAATTCGGCCGCACCGTCCACTCTTTGATTCATGCTCTTGTACGTTATCCAAATGTTTCCTTCGTACTGATCTCTCCGGAAGAGCTGCGGATCCCTGACTATATCCGGGACGATGTGCTGCGCGCAAACCACTGCAGCTTTAAAGAAGTCGTCCGCCTGGAGGACGCATTGCCGGAGCTGGATCTTTTATACATGACCCGTGTGCAGAGAGAGCGCTTCTTCAATGAAGAGGATTACGTGCGCATGAAAGATTTCTATATTTTAGACAAAGCCAAGATGAAGCTGGCGGGCCCGGACATGCTGGTGCTCCACCCGCTTCCGAGAGTAAACGAGATTGCCGTGGAAGTGGATTCAGATCCCAGAGCCGTTTACTTTAAGCAGGTTCAATACGGCGTGTACGTGCGGATGGCTTTAATGTTGACATTATTGGAGGTGGAAGTATGCTGAACGTAGGACGGCTGAATGAAGGCGTGGTTCTGGACCACATCGAAGCGGGTAAAAGTATGTCCATTTACAAATACCTCAAACTGGACAAAATGGACTGCTGCGTGGCGATTATCAAAAATGCGCACAGCAATAAAATGGGAAAGAAAGATATCATCAAGATCGAGGCTCCCCTGGATCAGGTAGATCTGGACGTGCTGGGCTTTATCGATCACCGGATCACGGTCAATATCATTAAAAACGGCGAGATCGTCTCTAAGGAAGCACTCACTCTTCCGAAAGAGCTGGTAAACATCATTAGCTGCAAGAACCCCCGGTGTATTACTTCTATCGAGCAGGGGCTGGATCAAGTCTTTTTCCTGGCTGACAAGGAGAAGGAAATCTACCGCTGCCGCTACTGTGAGGAAAAATACCGCAGTACAAAGAAAAAGAAAAAATAAGTTTGACGCCAAACACGGAGGATTTAAAATATGCCCGCAATTTTTGCCCATGAACTTTTTGGCCGGGAAACAGCAAAGGGGCTGAGGGGTGATCTGAAAAACATTATCCGCAGCCACTACACTCAGTTTCGCATCGGCCTGCAGGGCCCGGATCTCTTTTTCTTTTACCGTCCGTATTCCCATAACCAGGTGAACCAGTACGGTACGGCCCTGCATGAATCCTCTGCCCTTCCTTTTCTTGAGAAGGCCAAAACCGTTATCTCTGAAAAAGGCAGAGACAGCAGGGAGTATGCCTATCTTTTGGGATTTATCTGTCATTTTATTCTGGACAGCGAATGCCATCCTTATGTGGAGAGCTTCCGGGAGCTCTCCGGGGTGGCCCATATGGAGATTGAGGAAGAATTTGACAAAAAACTTCTCCGCCTCCTGGCCCGGGATCCCTTCACTTATCCCCTGTACCGCCTTGTCCCTACGGATGAGGACACTGCCAGGGCCATCCTTCCCTTTTATGACACGGATTTCCAAACGGTGCGCACATCCCTTCTGGATCTTCGGAGAGTGAAACGGCTGTTCTATGCTCCCCGGATCTGGAAGCAGTTTCTTATGAATGGAATCATGAAGCTTTTGGGAAAATATGATACTATGAAGGGTCTCATCCACCAGCGCCCAGACAACCCCCGCTGTGCGGAAAGCAGCCAGGAGCTTCTTTCCCGGTTTAAGCAGGCGGTTCCTCTTGCCGTAAGGATGCTGGAAAGCTTTGACCATTCCCTGCAGACCGGTTCCAAGCTGGACAGCCGCTTTGACCGGAATTTTGAATAAGAAAAGAGGTCTCTATGGACAGCAAAAAACTGACGAAACTGGAAAAATACTGGATTCTGTATGATGTGGGCAATTCTGCCTTCATCATGCTTGTATCTACCATCATTCCTATTTACTTTAATTCCCTGGCTGAAAGCGCCGGATTATCAGAAGTGAATTATCTGGCATACTGGGGGTATGCCGCCTCCCTCTCCACAATCCTGGTAGCCCTTTTGGGCCCGGCCCTGGGGACTCTGGCGGATACCCGAAATTTTAAGAAGCCTCTCTTTGCGGTCTGCATGGGAGTCGGCGTGGCTGGCTGCGTCTTTCTCTCCCTGCCATCCTGGTGGCTTCTTTTTCTGGCCGTATTCATCCTGGCCAAAACCGGCTACAATGCAAGCCTGATTTTCTACGACTCAATGCTGGTGGACGTCACCTCCCCTGACCGGATGGATAAAATCTCTTCCCACGGCTATGCCTGGGGCTATATCGGGAGCTGCATTCCTTTTATCCTCTCCCTGGTTCTGGTTCTTCTGTATGATTCTCTGGGAATTACCATGCGGACAGCCATGACCGCCGCCTTTGTCCTGAATGGGCTATGGTGGCTCCTTATGAGCCTGCCCCTTCTTAGAAACTACCGGCAAAAAAATTGTGTTCCCCTGCCAAACCATCCAATCCGGGATAGTTTCTCACGCTTGGGGAACACTTTAAAGGACATCAAGGGGCAAAAGCATATCTTTCTTTACCTCCTGTCCTTTTTCTTTTTTATCGACGGCGTCTACACAATCATAGAGATGGCTACCGCCTATGGAAGTTCTCTGGGCCTGGATGAGCAAGGCCTGCTGCTGGCTCTGCTGGTTACGCAGCTTGTGGCCTTCCCCTGCGCTCTTTTCTTTTCCCTGCTTTCAAAAAGGCACAGCACCGCCCTTCTTCTGCGGGTCTGCATTCTGGCTTACGCAGGCATTGCCCTCTTTGCCGTCCAGCTTGACAAGCAGTGGGAATTCTGGTTCCTGGCCGTGCTGGTGGGTATGTTTCAGGGTGCAATTCAGGCGCTCTCCCGCTCCTACTTTGCCAAAATCATTCCCCCGGAAAAATCTGGTGAATACTTCGGTATTTATGACATCTGCGGAAAGGGCGCCTCATTTATGG
>DVGR01000248.1 GCA_018712605.1 Candidatus Choladousia intestinigallinarum | reverse complement strand
GAAAACCTCCGTCAGCAATACTTTGTACTAAATCGTCCCCGGAGTTATAAAAAGTAAAATTAATATCTTCTATATCAAACATAACCTTGAACAATATATCCGCAGCCATCCTGCGGTACCGCTCATCTTTATCGCAAATTCCAACCCTCAGCATAGTTTCCCTCCGCTGTAATATTTTTCAATTCTGTAGATTCTGTCCTTCCCTCTACAAGCACAATAATTACAAAACCTTTGTCAAAAATACCAAAAACAAAAATTTCTATCCTTTTCTGCTATACTTTTCTCAACATTTCGTGAATGAGGAGGATTGACCATGTATATGTCTGAAACAATTCAATGGAACCCTACGGCTTTCATACCCTTTATCTTTGTGATAGCCGCTGTTTTTCTGCCTGTTTTCGCCGCCTGGCGTCTAAAAATTAAAAATCTTATGCTCATTACACTGGTATGCGGCGTATTTTCTTTTTTTATCATCCCCTGGTTTGTGGGTATCTATTTTCTGTACAAAAATTTGGACAAAAACCGGCAGCCGTTGTTTAAGCCTTATGTGTACGGCTTGTTCTGGCTGGTGTTAATGCTGGTCTATCTGCTGTTTCCTTATTTGTCACTCAGTGTCCTCAGCCTGAGCGGGGCGAAGACATTTCTTCTTATGATTGCAAATACTGACTCCACTCCTTTTGCGCCATACATTATTTTCTTTCTGGTAATGGGGTTTGCAGCCTCAATCGCTAGTTTTTTTCTCAAAAAGGCCAAACTGCTTATATGGCAGTATATTTTTCTGACACTGGTAAATTTGTCTTATGCTTTTATGAATCTTGCTTTCTTCGGCTGGAACAATTTACTTTCTGCGGTTGCAGGTCTTGGCTCTTTTCTGCTCACGCTTTTATGCCTAGCTGCCACTGTAGCTATGTACTACGTGACCTGGCAGACGGTTTTTCCAGGACACTCTACAGTTTCGGAACCTTCCGAGCCGCATGAGCCTTTGATCCAGATTAATAAGAAACGTGCAGAGGAACTTAAAAACCAGGCAGCCCAGCAGGCGGCGGCAGTTCGGGATGCGGTACAGCAAAGTCTGCGTTCCATTAGAAAGCCTTCTCTCGTAATCCACTGCAAATCTGGCGAATATGCCGGCGCGAGCTTTTCACTGGAGCAGGGAGAGGAACTGCGGATCGGAACAGATCCTCAGCATGCAAACCTGGTACTGCATGGTCCGGAAATAAGCCGCAGGCACTGCACCATAAGCTGCCCGGATAAACCCAATACAGTCCGAATCCTCGATACTTCTTCAAATGGAACATATCTCACCAACGGAACCCGGCTTCCGCAAAACCTTGCTGCAGATTTCCCTCTGCCATGCAGTATATTATTCGGGGATGCCCCGCAGATGTTTGAAATTACCAGGAGATAAACTCTGTTTTATCATCTTCCGCCTGGCCAGCCGCATGGTTCTCATACGGCTGGCTGGGCTTTTTCTTTTAATGCATATTTGGTCGGATCTCTGTCCAGAACTACCCAGGAGGTCGGATCTCTGTCCAGAACTCCCCAGGACTCCGCCTCCCGGATCAGATTCTCGTTCTCCCAGGATGCCATCACGCTTCCATCCTCTTTTATGCCAAAAACATAGCTGTCTCCTGCCATAATTGATACGATCCCGTCCCAATCCAGGACCTCCCCTCCATCCCTTTCCGTAGGATCATCCAGTTCAATTCTTACAACTCTCCCATTTAATACCAGATAAAACCAGCTTCCCCCTGTGGCAATATCTGAAACAGACGACGTTTCTATCTTGTCACTTATACCCGGTAAGGCAAGCAGCACACTTCCTTCGGACTGCAGACCAAATATCGCTGTAAACTGCAGGCCAGATATCTCTGCATCTCCCACTGCAATCTTTACAACGTCCTTCCATTCAGAAAGGTCATACTCTCCAAGAGATTCTTCAACAGCAACGCAGACTGTTCCATCGGATTTTATGCCCGCTATCATATCTTCGTCAACAACAATATCTTTAAGATTGTTCCACGTTTCCGTCTGGAGCTGGTCGGCAAAGGGACAATTGCCAGAAACAACTGCCGTACCGTCTGCTTTTATTCCTGCCGCATAGTCCTCACAGGCAGAAATCTTAATCACATCTGTCCATTCTGATACGGAATCTGCATCCTCTAACGCACCCTCCCACTGTACAGTTCCGTCACGCTTGAGCCCCAGAAGAAATCCTGAACCCGCAGCAATATCCACGATGTCTTCCCACTGGCCTACTTCATCTTTCCAGGAACCAATGCCGCTTACAGCCAAAGTTCCATCCGTTTTCAGCCCTACTGTTCCCCTACCTCCATAAGTAGAATAATTGATTTCAGCCATTTTCACAATGTCTGTCCATTCCCTGACCTGAGACCACCTTTCCTCATCGTTGCTGGCCACAACAATCTTCCCTTCATCGGTGACTGCCGCAAGAAAATCTGTATGTGCAGAAATTGCTGTAATACTTTCCCAGGAATCCACAATTTCCTGCGCTTCCTCGTTTAGCCCCACAGCGATTACCGTTCCATCCTCTTTTAAACCAGCATGTATAAGGTAATAAGACGATACTGAACAAAAACTTTCCCGGACTATTTTTTTATAATTTTCAGGAAATCCCTCCTTCATGTACTCTACATCATATTCATCAGCAAACAGCAATCTTCCATCCATCTGGATTCCAACGAGTTCTCCCGAGCGAAACGCTATACCAATTAAATTCTCCCAACTTGAAATTTCCCTGCTATCTTTGCTATCCCACGAAGTCACTACTGTACCATCCGTTTTCAGCCCTACTACATCATAACCATGCATTGATATTGCCACAATATCCTTCCATACGGACACTTCTTCCGCCATATCTTCGTCGCCGCATACGACCACTGTTCCATCGCTTTTTAGTCCTACTGAACAAAAAAAGTCTGCGGATACTGACACTATATCCGTCCAATCTGACACATCTCCGAAAAAAATCTTCCCACACGCAACTACTGTGCCATCTGCTCTCAATCCTAAACAATGTAGACCTCCATCAGATACCGATACTATATCCGTCCAGTCCTCCACGCCTTTGTACTGCTCATCTGTAGTGCAGACCGTTCCGTCCTCTTTCACTACCAGGATAGAAGGGCTGTTTTTATAGGGATTGACAGAAATAATTCCATCTTCTCTGATAACCACTTCACTCCAAAGCTCCATAGAACGGTCTCTGGCATCCCTATAGTCTCCTGCTTTGCCAAACATAATCGCCGCCTGAGCTGTGTCTCCTGCCTGCTGCGCTTTTACTGCTTCCTGGTAATATTCTTCCTCGGTGTCTGGCAAATCTACCGCAGTTTTGTCTTCCGCAGCTTCCATAACCGCTTCTGTCGCCTCTGCTATAACAGGCTCCGTCGCAACCTCTGTATCAGCTTCCGTCTCGGACTCCGATTCCATTTCAGACTCTGTCTCCGCTTCTTCTGTCTCGGCCTCAGAAGAATCTGTCTCGGCTCCGCCAAGCTCTTCTTCCAGTCCTGCCAAAGTCTCAGAAACCTCTTCCGGATATGCCTCATCTAGGAATACAAAGGTGATCTCAGGATATTCCTGCTCAGCCTCTTCTACTGCTGCTTCCAACTTGGAGGTGACCACCACAATTACATCATAATCACCAGACTCGCAGCGATCCAGGAATTCCTGGGTCAGCTCGTCCTCATCTGCTCCTGCATAGCCTGAAGCCGTATAAGCAAACACCTCTGCTCCAAGAGATTCCGCCAGAGCGTCCATATCAGCCTGTGCAGATTCATTGAAGGCTGTATTCTCTTCTGT
>DVGR01000247.1 GCA_018712605.1 Candidatus Choladousia intestinigallinarum | reverse complement strand
AAAATTACCGAATATCCATCCTATCTGCGGCTGGACATATCCGACAACGGGATTGGAATCCCCGAAGAAGAACAAGCAAAAATTTTCGGACGGTTTTACAGGGGAAAGCAGTCGGCTGGCATTGAGGGGGTGGGGATCGGGCTGTATCTGACCCGTGATATCATTCAAAAACATCATGGATATATCAAAGTTATGTCTGATAAATGCGGAAGCACTTTTTCAATTTTCTTCAAGAAATTCTAAATAGCTAAAAATGGAAAGGATAAAGATAAATATGGCTGATCTTCCTAATTTTTTACATGTAAACGGAAAAGAATATAAAATCATAAAACTTATGGGTAAGGGCAAAGGCGGTTATTCCTACTTGGCAAGTGACGGACAAAGGGAATATATCTTAAAGCAGATACATCATGAACCTTGCAGCTATTACCAATTTGGCGATAAAGTTCAGTCTGAAATTAACGACTACCACAGATTGAAGAAAATCGGCATCAGAATACCAGAATTGATTGATGTGGATATTCCTAACGAACGAATCTTGAAAGAATATATTAAGGGCAATACTATATATGACTTAATCAGGGATGACTGCATGAAAAACGAATATATTGAGCAGCTTAAATCTATGTGCAGCCTGCTCTATCCCGCAAATACAAATATTGATTATTTTCCAACGAATTTTGTGGTTCAGAATGATGAGATATACTACATAGATTTTGAGTGCAACGACTATATGGAAGAATGGAACTTTGAAAACTGGGGAATTAAATACTGGTCAAAAACGCCGGAATTTCTACAGTACATGGAGGAGCATTCTTAAACGCCCAGACAAAGGAATCGGATTTGCCAAGCTCTTATCCCAAAAAAGCTTCGCCGCTGTGCTGCCCACAGCGGCGAAAAAATTACAAGCATATCCGGCGTACGGAGCATCTTTTTATAAAGGTCTCATCGTGCTCTGCCAAAAGCATCGCAGGCTGGTATTTTAAAATCAGATTTTCTATCTGAATTCTGGAAAATACATCTATATAATTTAAAGGTTCGTCCCAGATATACAGATGAGCCTGGCAAAGGAGACTGCCCGCAGTCAATAGTTTCTTTTTCTGTCCCTCAGAATACGTCTCGATAGGAGCTGCAAACTGTTCTCTTGGGAAGTCGAGCTGTCTTAGTATCGTCCGAAGCAGGGAGGGATCCGCCGAATTTTTTGCGGCAAAGTCATCTAAAGATCCTTTCATCCAGGAAGTGTCCTGGCTGATATAGGAGATCTTCAGGCCTGCTGCTGCCTCCAGGCTGCCTGAGAGGATTTGAATCCCCGTGTTTTCTCCCTCTTTATCTTTGTTAAGACTTCTGCCGGATGCAGAGAGGTCTTCAGAATTTTTCTGGAGGATGGCCTTGATTATGCTGGATTTCCCGCTGCCGTTTTTTCCCTGAAGCACTACCCGCTCTCCCCTTTTGATCTCAAAAGAAAGAGGCCCAATGATTTTCTTTCCGTTATATCCAAGGCAAAGCTCTTCTGCCCGGACATAAACTTCTTTATGGTGCTTCAGCGGAAGAAGCTTTAAGTCAACAGGCTCTTCTATATTTTTCAGAAGCTTTTCCTTATCCTCAATAGCGCTGTTCTGTCTCCTTTCCAGGTTTTTTCTTCTCTGCTGCATTTTTCTGGACTTTTCCCCGATATAGGCTCGGGATTCAAAAGATCGATGCTGCTCTCTGTCAAGATCAAAGCCGATCTTTCTTGCCTCCGACCGGTCCGCCCAGACTGTGGTTCTTTTGGCCGCTTCCGTCAGCCTGCCGATTTCCTTTTTCAGCTTCTCATTCTGCTCCCTCTCATAGCTGTCGTTTCTGGATTTGTTCTCCCACCAACTGCTGAAATTCCCCTTTTCTACTACAATCCGATTTCTCTCAAGGGCTAAAATGTGATCCACACAGCCGTCCAGAATCTGACGGTCATGGGAAACCAGGATAAAACCTTTTTTTCCCTGCAAATAAGTCCGAACTGCCTCCCTGGCAGCCGTGTCCAGATGGCTGGTGGGCTCGTCTATCAGCAGGAAATGACCTTCCTGCGCAAACAGCGCCGCAAGCATAATTCTGGCCTGCTCGCCTCCGCTGAGGGTTTCAAAAGGCCGGTAGAGCAGGGCTACGTCCATCTGCAGCAAATCCATCTCTCTGCAGATTTTCCAGAATTCGTGTTCTGGAAAAATCTCCTGCAAAATCTCGTCCGCCGTCTTCTTTCTCTGTCTCTCGGAGAGTTCAAAGGGAAAATAATCAAAACTTACCGATGCCTGGATGCTTCCAGTATAAGAATATTTTCCCAGAAATAGCTTCAGAAGCGTTGTCTTCCCCTTTCCATTTCTGCCTAAGAGCCCAAGTTTCCAGTTCGTGTCTAAGTGGAAAGAGACATTTTCAAAAACAGGCTCCGCACTTCCCTCGTAGCTGAAGGAAAGATTGGAGATATTAATCTGTGACATATAAACATTCCCCCTTTGGGGGGCCGATATTCTGCTGCCGGACCCGCACCTCTGCGGCTGTCCTACTCCTTATATAGCTCAGGGATTCAGGAATAACTGTCAATACAACAAAAAACCGCCCTACAGGCGGTACTCACTGATACGCAGACACTGCAGACAAATCTTCTCTGTCAATACAATAAGACAGAGTAAAAAAACTAATCCGCAAAAAAAGCACCTGATCTCACCTGCACTATAAACTACCGGCCCCTTTCGCCGTTTGAATACAGTAACAATTTAGAACAGGTTATCTCTTCATCGCTGCGCCTCACTTTCTTAATATTGAGGTAATCGTATCACAGAATCTGCTCTTTGTAAAGGGATTTGTATCAGTTCGGTTATTTGTTGGTAGCAGTTCAGCCATCCGGTATGATCCGGGATGATTTATGCTTGCATAAAAATCAGCCCGTGCCATACCGGATGGCTGAACTGTTACATTTGTTGTCTTTTTCAGAATTTCTATTGCAAATCACAGTAAAAAAGGATAAAGTATTAGCAGAGTACTTTTTTATCTGCCTTTGGGCTGTTTCCGCAGAAGGGGGTGCTATTATGTCAGCAACCAATATTTCTAAAAACTATTCTTTTTTGTACGATAGTCTGCTGCAATATTTTCAGGCGAATGCGCCGGAGGGCGCCTGCATCGCTTATTCCGGCGGAGTAGACAGTACACTTCTTCTGAAAGCCGCTGTAGACGCTGCAACTGAAACCGGCCATTCTGTTCTGGCTCTAATCGCTGAGACCCAATTTCATCCCCATTCAGATACAGAATCTGCCCTTGAACGGGCCGCTGCTCTGGGAGCGGACTGCGAAGTGCTTATGATTGACGAATTTCAGGATCCCTCCCTGATGAATAATCCTGTGGATCGGTGCTATCTCTGCAAGAAGCTTTTGTTCCAGGAAATTTTAGATACCGCCGCTTCCAAAGGATATACAACCGTCTTTGACGGCACCAATAAGGACGACGAGCAGCAGTACCGTCCTGGCAAGCGCGCATTAAAGGAACTGCATATAAAAAGCCCTCTATGGGAGCTTGGCCTGACGAAACAGCAGGTAAGAGGTCTGTCTGCGGCCCTGGGCCTTCCCACAGCCACAAGTCCCTCTATGCCCTGCATGGCAACCCGCCTTCCCTACGGGGAAACCTTAAACCGGGATCTGCTTTCCAGGATCTATCAGGGAGAAACTTTACTCAGAAGTCTTGGATTTTATAATGTACGGCTGCGTTACCATGATCCAGTGCTGCGGATTGAGACAGATCCGGAATCCTTTTCACGGCTTTTGACTATGCGCACGACTCTGGCCCGGCGTCTGAAGAATCTGGGTTTTCCTTATATCACTCTGGATCTGGAAGGCTTCCGAAGCGGCAGCATGGATCTGATGCTTGACGAGGATCTGCAGGAAAGCAGCTAATCTATTCCCAGATGCTTAATAATCCCACACCAAAACATAATTTCAGCGCCGGATGCAGGAAACTTTCCTGTATGCCGGCGCTACTTACTATCTTGTTCTTAAATTCTATCAATAGCCTTCGCTTCGGCGGACTTTCCGAAGCTGCGCTCTCTTCTCTCCCGCATCCCATTCGATCTGCTGGGTTATTCCTTCCACTATCAGCCCCGGCACCTGTGCAGGCTTTTGATTTTCATCAATCCCCACCATTACAAAGTATGCCCGGTTGATCATAATTCTTCTGCCGTCCCGCTTCTCCGCATAAGAATCCACACGTATCTCCATGGATGAGCGCCCTACATGGGTAAGGCGGCCAATCAGCACCACAATGTCGTTCATCTGGGCGCCTGCCTTAAAATACATATTGTCCACGGCAACCGTGACCACTTCCATCTGCGCATGGCGCTGGGCTACGATACCTGCCGTCTCATCGATCCACTCCAGAAGCTGGCCTCCGAACAGATGTCCCGATGCATTGAGGTTTCTGGGCATTAAGAGGAAAGAATGCTCTACCATGGATTCCTCCACCCGTTTCATGATTCTTTCAGACATAACAGCCTCCTTCTCCTTTTAAGCTCCCTTTAAACGCATAGATTCACGAGAGCCGCTCTTTAAAATCCTCATATCCAAAGGTACGGACCATACGGCATTCCCCGTCCTCTTTTTCCAAGACCAGATCCGGAAGCTTCATTCCATTGAAGGTATTGTTTTTCACCATGGTATAGATGGCCATATCCTGAAATTCCAACCTGTCCCCTGAATGCAGAGGACTGTCGAAGGAATAATCCCCGATTACGTCTCCAGCCAGGCAGGTAGGTCCGGCCAGGCGGTAGGTATACGGTTTTTCTCCCGGTTTTCCTCCATCTTTCAGCGGCGGGCGATAGGGCATCTCCAGCACATCCGGCATGTGGCAGGCAGCGGATGTGTCTAAAATAGCGATCTCCATCCCATTTTCCATCCGCTCCAGTACTGTAGTCAGCAGGATCCCAGCATTTAGGGCAATGGCCTCCCCCGGTTCCAGGTATACCGTGACCTGATACTTTTCCTGAATGCGCCGAATGCAGGATTTCAGCCTTTCAATATCATAATCTTCTCTGGTGATATGGTGCCCGCCTCCAAAATTCACCCATTTCATCCGCGGCAGCCAGTTTCCAAATTTTTCTTCCACTGCCTGAAGCGTGGTCTCAAGATCATCAGAATTCTGTTCACACAGAGTATGGAAATGAATCCCCTGGATTCCCTCCATCAGCTCTTCCGTCAGAAGCTCCGCCCTGATCCCCATTCTGGAAAAGGGGGCGCAGGGGTCGTAGATGGCGTGTCCCTCCTGGGTAGAACACTCTGGATTAATCCGTATCCCCGGACTTTTTCCCGCCTCCAGAATCCGATCCCTGAATCTGCGGATCTGGCCGGGAGAATTAAGGATAATATGGTCGCAACAACGAAGGATTTCCTCCATCTCGTCTTCCCGGTAAGCCGGAGAAAAAATGTGGTTTTCCTTTCCCATCTCCTCGGCTCCAAGTCTTGCCTCATACAGGCCGCTGGCCGCTGTGCCGTTTAAGTACTTGCGAATCAGCGGGTAAACCGAAAACATGGAAAAGGCCTTTTGGGCCAGCAGGATCCTGCACCCAGTCTCCTGGCAAACCTGTCTGAGGATCTCAAGATTCTCTCTCAGCCGCTTCTCCTGCACAATGTAGCAGGGTGTCTGTAATTCCTTGTATTTCATTATTCTACCAGCTCCGGATCTTCGCTGACCTTCCAGGGAAGGCCCCATTTATTCAAGGCATCCATAAAGGGATCCGGATCAAATTCTTCGATATTGTGAACGCCGGCCTTTTTCCATGTGCCGCTCATAAGCATCATGGCGCCGATCATTGCCGGAACGCCTGTGGTGTAAGCCACTGCCTGGGAGCCTACCTCCGCATAGCATTTTTCATGGTCACACACATTGTAGATGTAGATCTTTCTCTCTTTTCCGTCCTTCTTACCGATAAAGATACAACCGATATTCGTCTTTCCCTTAGTCCTGGGACCCAAAGTGGAGGGATCCGGCAGCACAGCCTTCAGGAACTGAAGGGGAACGATTTCTTTTCCTTCAAAATTAATAGGCTTAATGGAGGTCATACCCACGTTCTCCAGGCAGCGCAGATGCGTCAGATAGCTCTCCCCAAAGGTCATAAAGAAGCGGATTCTTTTGATTCCCGGTATATTTAAAGCCAGGGATTCCAGCTCCTCATGATGAAGGAGGTACATATCCTTGGGGCCCACCTCCGGAAAATTATAAACTCGCTTAATCTCCATAGGTTTCGTCTCCACCCACTGGCCGTTCTCCCAGTAGGAACCGTTTGCAGACACTTCACGGATATTGATCTCTGGATTAAAATTGGTGGCAAAGGGATAGCCGTGATCCCCTGCGTTGCAGTCCAGAATGTCAATATAGTTAATCTCATCGAAGTAATGCTTCAGAGCGTAAGCAGAAAATACCCCCGTCACACCGGGATCAAAACCGCTTCCCAGCAGGGCCGTAAGTCCTGCTTTTTCATATCTCTCACGGTAAGCCCACTGCCATTTATATTCAAATTTGGCCGTATCCTCCGGCTCATAGTTAGCCGTGTCCACATAGTCTACCCCGGCTGCCAGGCATGCGTCCATGATGGTCAGATCCTGATAGGGAAGAGCCAGATTCAGCACCACCTGAGGCTTTTCCTTTTTAATCAGAGCTGTCAGTTCCTCCACATTGTCTGCGTCAACCTGAGCCGTCGTGATTTTTGTCTTAGTAGTTCCCTCCAGCTTCGCCTTTAATGCGTCACATTTAGAAACTGTGCGGCTTGCAATACAAATCTCAGAAAAAACGTCGCTGTTCTGGCAGCATTTGTGTATGGCCACGCTGGCAACACCGCCGCAGCCGATTATCATTGCTTTTCCCATGTTCCTTGTCCTCCTTTTTTATCAATAGAAATCTATCTGTAATACAAATTACTCTTACTTTAAAAGTCCCAGCAGCATCTCCCGAATGATCTTGCAGGCGATGGCTGTGGAAGCTCCTGTGGGATCGCAGGGCGGGCAGAGTTCGTTCACATCGCAGCCTACCAGATCAAGCTCCCTGCATACTCTTGTGGCGCCCCGCATCAGCTCCAGGAAGGAGATCCCGCCCGGCTCCGGAGTGCCTGTCCCAGGAAATACAGAGGGATCCATCACATCCAGATCCAGGGTAAAATACACCTTTTCCCCTTTCAAAGAGCGAATAGTCTCTTCCAGGCCATCAAGGCTGAAGGGATGAAAATCCGTATGGCCGGATCTGGCCCATTCAAATTCCTGCTTCTCACCTGAGCGAATTCCAAACTGATGGATTCTCCCGTCCCCCAGCAGCTCCCAGCACCTCCTGATCACGCAGGCATGGGAAAGCTTCACTCCCAGATAATCTTCCCGAAGATCTGTGTGTGCGTCAAAATGAAGAATGTGAAGATCCGGGTATCGCTTAACCGCCGCCCGAAGGCTTCCCAGGGTCACCAGATGTTCGCCGCCGATCATGAATGGCAGCTTTCCGTCTCTTAAAATTTCCGCCGCCGTCTCTTCGATCTGGGCCAGGACTCTCTCTGAGCTTCCGATTGCCAGCTCCAGATCCCCCAGATCCGCAATTTTCCCTTCGCTCAGCTCCCGGTCCTGATAGGGGCTGTATGTCTCAAGCCCGTAAGAATCATTCCGAATGGCCTGGCCGGCAAACCGGGTTCCAGGCCGGAAAGAGGTGGTGGAATCATAGGGAGCCCCGAACAGAACAATCCGCGCCTCCTGATACTCCGCATCACACCCCATAAAATCTACTATCGTCTTATTCAACATCTTCCAGCAGCTCCTCCACATACATCGGCAGCGCAAAGACTCCCGCATGAAGTCTTGGCTCATAATAACGTGTCTTTATCCCTTTCAGCTTCCAGGCTACGCTGTTAAGGTCATTGAGAGGATGGTATTTCCTGGAGGCAAAGCCAAACAGCCAGTGTCCGGAAGGATAGGAAGGAATATGGGCCTGATATACCCGGCAGATGGGGAAAGTTTCCACAATCCTCTTATGCATACGCTGGCACTGGAAAGCCTCTTCCGTATAAAAAGGACTCTCATTTTGGTTAATCATGATCCCGTCCTCATGAAGGGCGCTGTAGCAGCTTCCATAAAATTCCTTAGTAAAAAGCCCTTCGCCCGGTCCAAAAGGATTGGGAGAGTCAATGATAATCAGATCGTAGCAGTCTGACTTTGACCGGATAAAGCGCAGACCGTCCTCATGGAAGATCTCCACCCGATCGTCATTCAAGCTGCAGGCAATCTCTGGAATATACTTCCTGCACACCTCCACCAGGAGAGGATCCACCTCTACTACATCAATATGCTCAATTTCCTCGTATTTAATCAGTTCCCGGACGACTCCGCCGTCGCCGCCGCCTATAACAAGTACATTTTTTACGTTTGGATGCACGGCCATGGGTACATGGGTGATCATCTCATGGTAGATAAATTCATCCTTTTCCGTAAGCATCAGATCCCCGTCCACCACAAGAATTTTGCCGAATTCCTTAGATTCCAGCACGTCAATTCTCTGAAATTCACTCTCCGCACTGAAAAGCTGCTCGTTGATGCGGATGGAAAGCTTCACATCCTCCGTATGCTGGTCTGAAAACCACATCTCCATGCTCTATCTTCCTTTCACTACATTCAGCCGCTCAATCTTCTCATCCTCAGGACCAGTCATGGAACAGCCCTTTTCCTTGGCGTACAGAATATATTCGATAATCTTGTCCGTGATCTCTTCTCCGGGAGCCAAAATAGGAATTCCCGGGGGATAGCACATGACAAACTCACTGCACACTCTCCCGGCGGCTTCCGTCACCGGCAGGGATTCTTTTTCCGCATAAAAGGATTCCTGGGGCGTCATAACCACTCTGGGAGAAATATATTCCTGGGAGAGCATACCGGTTTTATCCTTCTGATATCTTCGCTTGATATCCGCCAGGGCGCTCACCAGCCGCTCTACCTCCTGCTTCCTGTCCCCTATGGAGAGATAGGCCAGCATATTTCCCAGATCTCCAAATTCGATCTGAATATCATAATCGTCTCGGAGAATATCATAAACCTCGATTCCCGCAAGCCCGATATCCAGGGTATGGACTGACAATTTTGTGGGATCAAAATCAAAAATGCTGTCGTGGTTGATCATCTCTTTCCCAAAAGCATAATATCCCCCGATTTTGTTAATCTCCTCCCTGGCATATTCCGCAAGGCCGGCCACTCTGGAGAAGGCTTCCTTTCCCCGTAGCGCCAGATTCCTTCTGGAAATGTCCAAACTGGACAAAAGAAGATAGGACGCGCTGGTGGTCTGTGTCAGATTGATAATCTGGCGGATATACCCTGCCTGCATTCCAGGTCCCAGCAAAAGGAAGGAACTCTGAGTCAGGCTGCCGCCGGACTTATGCATACTGACAGAGGCAAGATCCGCACCGGCCTTCATGGCATTCACCGGAAAATCGTCTCCAAAATAGAAATGCGTTCCATGAGCCTCGTCCACCAGTACCTTCATCCCGTACTCATGAGCGGTCTCCACAATCGTCCTCAAATCTGAACAGATTCCGTAATAAGTAGGATTATTTACAAAAACAGCCACTGCATCCGGATTCTCACGGATGGCTTCCTTTACCTGTTCTACCTTCATCCCCAGGGAGATTCCCAGATGCTGATCCACGTCTGGATTTACATATACAGGTTTTGCCCCGCACAAAACCAGGGCATTTATAGCGCTCCTGTGGACATTTCTGGGTAAAATGATTTTGTCTCCTGCCTTACAGCAGGAAAGAATCATGCTCTGCACGGCGGAGGTGGTTCCTCCCACCATCAGGAAAGCGTACGCCGCTCCAAAGGCTTCCGCCGCAAGCTGTTCCGCTTCCTTAATCACAGATACCGGGTGGCAGAGATTGTCCAAAGGCTTCATGGAATTCACGTCAATGCTCACGCATTTCTGTCCCAGAAGCTCCACCAGCTCAGGGTTTCCTCTGCCGTGTTTATGTCCGGGAACGTCAAAAGGCACAATCCGCATTCTCCGAAAGCGCTCCAGCGCCTCATAAATCGGTGCTCGATTCTGTGTTAACTGTCGCATAGCTCCAGCTCCTTTCCTGCTCCTTCTAAAATATTTGCCGCTTCACGCACCCTTGTGCGGCTGCCGCAGCATTCTTTCTCCGCATATGGCACACATCCTTGCGGAGCTTTTTCGTGCCCAGGAAACAAAGTTTTCTATGCACGAAAAAACAAGCAGACGCATGATACAGTCTGCTTGCTTATGCTTTATCTTCTCTCTATACTGTAAAAAGCCATCTCCGGCAATATTCGTATTGTAGACAGATATCCTGGTTCAGAGTCTATATAGCAAATATTTTCACTTTTACTACTCTTATTGACCATTTCACAAGTTCTGCATGCGTCATGCATACCGGTTATAAAGTAACCAACTTATAAAATTTTAGCTTTTAACTCAATCAATAATGCAGCGTCACGCTGCGAAAAATATTTGCATGGAGAACCTGAAACACCTGCTTTCCATACTTTTTGTATCATAGCACATGTATCTTCATTTGTAAAGCAAAACCAAAAAGGATTGACGGTTTTGCTTTTGCGGTTTAAAATCACAAGAAAAAAGGATTTGAAAACATGGATGAAAAACGTTTGGAATCATTTGAAAAAATGCTTGATGCCGTGGAGGCCGAGTATCAGTCTGTTTCCGCTAAGCTGGAGGAATTAAAGGACGCTGGCAGGACAAAATCAGCCACCTACCGTCAGCTTTTCAGCCGGAAACTTATGTACCAGAATATGCTTTCTCTGTACCAAATATACGGCTTGACCAAATAATCCCGAACAGCAAAATCAAAACAGCCGCATACAATCCATTCAGGAGGCAAAAAACATGAAAGCTGTATTTATCGACTATTCAGGAACCATCAGCCAGGAAAGCGGCCCGGATATTGAGCAGGTCATTTTTCGCTGCTGCAAAAACAGCGATATCAAGGATCCCCTCCAGCTTACCGCATACTGGTGGCAGCGGCTCAAAGAATTTGAAACTGCCAGCTATCTTGAAACCTTTATGACGGAAGATGAAATCGTGGACAAGCTTTTGGAAGAGCTTGCAAAAGAATACCATCTCCAGGAAAACCTTTCTGAGCTCCATAAGCTTTTTCAGAATTTCTGGATGTACGCTCCCATATTTGAAGATGTAAAAGAGTTTTTTGAAAAATGTCCTCTCCCCATTTATATTGTCACCAACAATGGAATCCAGTATATACAGGTCTGCATGGACCGCAGCGGACTGAAGCCTGCCGGAATTATCTGCGGGGATATGGCAAAGGCTTATAAGCCCCACCGGGAACTGTTTGACAAAGCCCTGGAAATCTCCGGCTGCCATCCCCAGGAGGTCATCCACATCGGAGATTCTCTTTCCTCTGACGTGGCGGGAGCAAAAAACGCCGGAATTCTGCCGGTTCTTCTTGACCGGAAAGGAAAAGCGTCCTTTGACGATGGAACAATCGTAATCCGTTCCCTGCCGGAGCTTCTGAATGGGAAAATCTTGTCTTTATAGAATGCCGCAGGATGAGGAATGATTTCTTTATCCTGCGGCCGTTTTTTCATTACCGTTCTGACATCTGGAGGTATTTTTCTTTTGTAGCCATCCCTCCCCGAATATGACGTTCCTCCTTATTGACATCCAGCACCTTTCTCACCTGAAACGCTAAAGACGAGTCCAGGGTCTGCAGCCTTTCAGTGGCGTCTTTATGTACCGTAGATTTGCTGATTCCGAATTTTTTGGCTGTGTCCCGAACCGTCGCCCCATGCTCCACAATATACTCCGCTACGTTTAATACCCGCTCTTCTATGTAATCTTTCAAGGTTTTTCCCCCGAAAAGCCTGTTTTTACAATCTATGCGGGCGGGCGGAAAGTCATGCTAAGATCTGGTTGGAGATCCATCCTTCCCCCGCTGCTTTGCAGCGCTGCAAGCAGCGGGGTTTGAGTTTACAAAATCCGTTCCGGCTTAAATTTCAAATAATCGGCGGACACAAGCTTATACTCAATCCCGTTTACCATGCCGAGAAAGCTGTCCTGATACCGATCCTTTCCGTGGCAGTGAGCGTAAATCACCTTCGATGCGCCGTACTCTTCCGCCATCCTGGTAAACCCGCTCTCCATCTCCCCTATGCTGGTGGGGGGAAAGTGCAGAAACATCAAAAATCTTGAATATCCGTCCCCCCTCGCAGCCTCAAAAGACTGGCGCAGCCGCTCAAGCTCCCGGTCCCGAACCTTTTCAAAGTGGTCGTAGGAATCCTTTCCTTCATAACAGTAGCCTTTTGTCCCCACCAGGGCATATTCCCCGTAGGAGAAATAGTTGTTCTGCAGAAAAGAAAGTCTGCCCTCATAAAGTGAGGCAAGCCTTGCTGTCTTCTTAGCCTCCCAGAACATATCGTGATTTCCCCGAAGCAAGATCTTTCTGCCCGGAAGACTGCAGATATATTCCAGATCCTCCCGGCTCTCTTCCAGATTCCTTCCCCAGGAGTGGTCGCCTGCCACTACCACCGTATCCTGCTCCTTGATCCGCTTTTTCCAGTTCCTGCGGATTTTTTCTGTGTGATTTTTCCACACATCTCCAAAAATATCCATGGGCTTATCTGTGCTTAGGGATAAGTGGAGATCTCCAATCGCATACAGCGCCATAGCCCCTCCTTTTTACCACTCTTTTTTCAGTTCTTCTTTTTTTATTTGGTATTCCTCCAGAAACTGCTGGAGAT
>DVGR01000246.1 GCA_018712605.1 Candidatus Choladousia intestinigallinarum | reverse complement strand
AAGACGAAGGCATCCAGCAGATTATGTTCCAGTTTTGCCGTTGCTGTGAAAAAAAGCGGGAAGTATACGATTGTCAGCAATATAAAATATCTTTCCAATCCAGGGAAAACGGCCAGATACAAATACAGTTTTCCGAAAGCAGCCTCCAAAAAGGGGATTCAAATAAACGCCAGTATGATAGAGGATGCGGTAGAACTGAATGTCCGCCATGCGGCGGTAAACATGGTTTTTACGGAGATGTTTGCCGCAAAATCCGAAAAGAATTCCAAAGTGTCGTATTCTTATAAGTATCAGGGAAAGACGTACTGGTTCCGCAAACACGTAATAAACAGCTATGACAAACAGTTGAAAGCTCTGAAGGAGTCAAATACAGTTGTGAGCGCAATCCTGCTTCTTACATGGAGAGATGACCTGTCTTATTTAATCTATCCCGCCGGACGTCAGGAAGGACATTTTTCCTACGCATGGAACACCTCAAATACCACGGCCAGACGGCAGCTTGAGGCGGCGCTGTCCTTCCTTGCCAACCGGTATTCGTCCTCCGGGAAATACGCAAAGGTCGTAAACTGGATTGTAGGAAATGAGGTCAATAATTACAACGTCTATAATTATGCTGGGAAAAAGACGCTCCAACAACATGCGCGGATTTATGCCAATGCCTTTCGGCTGACTTATAATACGGTCACGAGTGTCTATTCCAACGCAAGAGTGTATATTTCCCTGGACCACCTGTGGAATACCAATACGGTTGCAGGTACTTTTGCGTCCAGAAAAATGCTGGACGCCTTTGCGGCCGCATTGAAGAGGCAGGGAGATATTCCGTGGAATCTGGCGTTCCATCCATATAATTCTCCGCTGACAGACCCAAGGTTTTGGGAAAATACAAACGGCCAGATAACGCAGGCGCTTACGACTCCGGCCATTAATATGGGGAATATCGGCCTGCTGACTTCCTATATCCGCAGTACATACGGTTCAAATGTACGTATTATACTTTCGGAGCAGGGGTATACATCGGTTAAGAACTATACGGAGAACGTTGAAAAAGACCAGTCGGCGGCTATTGTTTACAGCTATTATCTGACTGAAGCGGATGATATGATTGATTCTTTCATCATGAACCGCCACGTGGACCATACAACGGAAGCGGCGCAGGGGCTGAACCTCGGACTGTGGACCACCTCCGGGAGCGCCTCTCCGGAATGGGCGGGCAGGAAAAAGGATTCCTGGAAGGTTTTTAAATACATGGATACCAACCAGTCGCCCAGCGTTTCTGACCAGTATCTTTCCCGAATCGGAGCATCCTCATGGTCCCAGCTGGTTCCTGAATACAGTGTATCTTTGTACAGTAAAACGGATTTGGTGACTGTGCCGCTGCGGCGGGTGTCATCTTATAAAAAAGCCCGCTCCATATCCTCCAAATGGAGCCAGTACGGAGCGGTTTCCGGGAAGAAGAAATCGGGCAAATGGCTTCGGGTGATTCGTGATAACCAGCGGAATCCAAACAGTCTGTGGGGATTTACGCAGAGCTTCTCCAAGAAGCTTTCGTTTAGCAAGAATTCAAGGTTCTGTACTACGCTCAAAGTTTCCGGCGCTTCCGGCGGACAGGCAGTAGTCAAGCTTCGCTTTTACAGCGGCAAAAGGATTCTCGAGGGCAGCACCGTGATACCGGCTAACCGGAAGGTAAAGCTGGCAATTTCTCTGAAAAACTGGAAGTACCGGAATGCGGTTACAAGGATACAGGTTCTTCTTGCGCCTGCCAACGGGACGTGGAAGAAAAATGCCTGTGTGGACATGGCCGCCGCGGTTCAGGCCAAGTAAGGAAACTCCGTGTATATGCGCAAAATTTTAAACGACAAAATCCTGCGGGTACGCCAGTACGCATAACCGCAGGATTTTTTAAGGGGAGGATAAGTATTTTTTTATCTTTTGTACGGATCTCTCATTGGAGGGGGTTCCAATGACAAGAGCTTACGCAAATCCCTGGGGCGCCGTTTTCCTTGCGGCTGCCTTTCTGTTAGAAAAGCTTTTCCTTTGGGATTAGTCATAGTATGTCCCGAATGCCAGGCTCTATACAGAAAAGAAAAAATTTTTTTAAAAAATCAGCATAGGCGCAAAAACGTAACCGTTCCTGTTCGCAAAACCAGAGGAATCCCCAGAATTAGGCTTGTCAAGGCAGGATAAGTGTTATATAATGAAGAACAGCCTTGAAGGCAGTATGTTATCACTAAAATGAGAACAAAGGATGGTAGATATGAGCTTATTACAGGAATGGAGAGACGTCGCATACTCTCAGCAGACAGACAAGAAACAGCTTCAGCAGTTCTGGTCAGATTACTTTCTGACAGAGAAGGGGATTTATGAGCAGCTTCTGGAAAATCCTGATGAGGAAGTTTCCGGTACCGTAAAGGAGCTCGCTGAAAAATATAATATTCCCATGATGAAGATGGTTGGATTCCTCGACGGTATTAATGAGAGCCTGAAAAAGGAGAACCCGATTGAAGAGATGACGGAGGATACCGTTGTCAGCCTTGCCTTTGACAAGGAAATGCTTTATAAAAATATGGTAGATGCAAAAGCCGACTGGCTGTATAACCTTCCGGCCTGGGAGAAGATTTTTGACGAGGAGAAGAGGAAAGACCTCTACCGTGAGGCCAAGAAGATGAATACCATTGTAAAAGGAAAGAAGATCGGACGGAACGATCCCTGTCCCTGCGGCAGCGGCAAAAAATATAAAAAGTGCTGCGGGAGATAAAAAATGTATCTAAGTGAAAAAGTATGTTATGCAGCAGGCGTTTTATGCCTGCTGTATTACGTAGGGATTATCACGGCTGATTTTGCCTGGATCTGGCCGGGAGCGGCTGCTTTTTTCATTCTGCTTGGGAGAGTCTTTCATTTCAGGGAGATCCTTCCGGGGAGGCTGCTTACGGCTCTTCTCATACTGACAGCGGCGGGACTTATCTTTTTTGGCGGCGTCAGTTTCAGAATTGTAAAGGCTATGTTTCAGACACCGCCCAGGGATCTTGACTGTGTGATTGTGCTGGGAGCGCAGGTGAAAGGAAAGACGCCTTCCAGATCCTTAAAGAAGAGGCTGGACACAGCAGCCTCCTATGCCATAGAGAACCCCGACACTCTGCTGATCTTGTCAGGAGGGCAGGGAAGCGGGGAAGAGATTACAGAAGCCCAGGCTATGTATGAATATCTGGTAAAGGCAGGGATAGACCCGGAGCGGATGAAAAAAGAGGAAAAATCCACCACCACCAGGGAGAATCTGGAGTTTTGCCTTCCTATGACAGGTGAAGGGAAGCGTGTGGGAATCCTCTCCAATAATTTTCATATATACAGGGCGACGGCTCTTGCAAAAAAGTGCGGATATCAGCAGGTTTATGGAATTCCGGCGCCGGCGGATCTCTTTATGCAGCCTCATTTTATCGTGCGGGAGGTTTTTGCCCTGGTGAAGGAAAAAGCTGTGGGTAATATTTGAAAATTTTTCGATAAATTTTTGACAAATTCTTGACAAGCAGAGGGTTTTTTGCTATAATTCGTTTTGTCATTAAGAAGAGGTTTTGGTTGCTGACGGATAATAGTGGAGCACCACTGTGTGACCAAAATAAGATGGATGAAGTCGACCGTCTGGACAGCATTTGGGGAAATACAAGTGTTGTCCTTTTTTGTCTTTAAGAAAGATTTTGTTCTGCTTGCTCTTCTGTATGGACGGGTTTGGCTGTTTTCCAAAAACAGTTAAAATAAAATATTTTATCTATGTAAAAGTAGAGAAGATACGGTGCGTTAAGTGTCACACGATGGGAAGGTCTTTATGTGAACGAAGGAGCCGGGCTCCGCGTTACGGTATCGCTTCCGCTACTGCGTTAAGTGAATCCAGGCAGGTTTCTTTGCGCAGTTTTTTTGTTGCAAAAATCCCTGAGAAAGGCGGGAGAAACCAAAACAAAAGCCGGGTTCCAGATAGGAAAGGAGATTCGAACCATGGGATTTAAATCAGACATCGAAATTGCACAGGAAACCGTTATGCAGCCGATTACCGAGATTGCGGCAAAGGCCGGGATTGACCCCAAGTACCTGGAGCAGTACGGAAATTACAAGGCAAAAATTGACTACAACCTGTTAAAA
>DVGR01000245.1 GCA_018712605.1 Candidatus Choladousia intestinigallinarum | reverse complement strand
TTTTAACAGGTTGTAGTCAATTTTTGCCTTGTAATTTCCGTACTGCTCCAGGTACTTGGGGTCAATCCCGGCCTTTGCCGCAATCTCGGTAATCGGCTGCATAACGGTTTCCTGTGCAATTTCGATGTCTGTTTTGAATCCCATTGTTAAAATCTCCCTTCCATGTTTCGTTTTTGCTATGAATAATTTTTCATCGTACTGATGATAATATCACAGGCCACAACAAGGTCTTCCGCATGAAAAGCCGCCGGAAAATTATCACTGAATAAAATTTGTGCAGAGGGCGGAAATTCTTCATCCCCCTCCCACAACTGAAAACGGATAAAAAATCCTCTGAACAGTTCAATTTCATATCCGGCGTCTCCCGCCTCGATTTCCCTCGCCCCCATATTAGAAAGTGCTCTGCAAAAAACGTCAAGCCTGTTTCCAAAGGAAAACGCAAGCCGCATCATACACCTTCCGTTAAATTGGCGATAATATACCTCACCCCAGGGAATCTCACGGTAAGTTAAAAACTTCCCAGTACCGCTGACCTGGCAGCCTTCAGTCAAAAAACGGATCACCAGAATCTGTGCTGCTGTCATCTCCGTCAGAGGACACCAATCTGTATTCTCCTTCAATGCCACAACCGTAAATTCTGGAAATCCAATCTCATAATCCTTCCCTAAAAAGCTTACTGTAAAACAGCTTCTTTCTTCGGAATAAGGGAAACCGGTACGGCTGCTGATTTCCAGTGGATCCTTCTTTCTGTATTCTTCTTTATAATGCTCAAACGGAACCCGCTCTTTATTGTCTTTATCGTAAGCAACGTTCATGCCAGTCTCCTTAAAATGTAAATTAATATTTGCCTGCACGGCAGGCCGCAGACGCTTCCTTCGGAAGCGTCGCTGCTGCGCAGCTCCTGTCTGCGCCTGATGGGCGTCCCGCCCATCTAACGTGACTAAAAACCAGCCTTCGACAAGCCAGCTTGTCTCAGTCTGTTTTTCAGTCACACTGCCGTGCTGGACTGTTGAATCACTTCATCGCCAGGGAGGGGAAGAGTGTTGCGTCTGTATGCGGCAGGAAGCAGCTTGCGACAAACTCATCCATGTAAGTCGGTTCGCTGGAAAGCTCCAGATACGTCATATTGTGCGCCACATCCGCAACCTTGGCCTCCGCCTCGGAAGAACACAGCATCGCATAGGCCCCAGCCAGGGATGAGTTGCCGATATACGTAAACTTCTCCCGCTCAATATCCGGGAACATTCCGATACTTACCGCATTCTCCATATTGATTCCGCTTCCGATTCCCCCTGCCACATAGACATGGTCGATCATCGTCACGTCAAAATCCAGGGACTGAAGCATCACACGGATCGCCGAGAAGATTGCTCCTTTCGCACGGATAAAGTTGTCAATGTCAACTTCTGTCAGCTCAATATCTTTGACGGATGCCGCATCCTCCTTAAAGGCAAGTACAAAGCTTCCCATTCCATACTGATCATGTCGGATACGTTCTCCCTCACGGATGAATTTGCCTTTAGGGCTGATGATGCCGCAGCGAAAGAGTTCGCTGATTATATCTATGATACCGGAACCACAGATACCTGCCGGTTTCTGTCCCTCGTCCCCTACTACCTTAAATGTGGGCTGCATGGTCTCTTTATCGATGGTGCAGGCTTCAATGGCTCCATCGGTAGCTCTCATGCCGCAGCTAATATCTCCGCCTTCAAAAGCCGGTCCTGCGGAACAAGCACAGCTCATCATAAATTCAGAGTTTCCGAATACAAGCTCGCCGTTGGTTCCCAGGTCAATAAAAAGAGACATCTCCTCTTTATTCCAGATGGCGCTGGCCAATGTGCCCGCCGTGATATCTCCTCCTACATAGCTTCCGATGTTCGGGGCGACAATGACACGGGCATGGGGGTTGATGTCAATGGCAAGATCATTGGCATAAATCCCTTCCACTTCATAGAAAGTGGGAATATACGGCTCCATACGCACCGGGTCTGCATCCACAGCAAACAGAAGATGATTCATGGTGGTGTTGCCTGCAACGCAAAGGCGGAAAATATTCTCGTGCGCAAAACCAGAGGTTCGGCACAGAGAGTCCACCAGAGGATTCAGCGTCTCTTCCACTATAGCTCTCTGAAGTTTCTTTCGCCCTCCTACTTTCTGCTGCTCAATGATACGATTGATTACATCCGCACCAAAACGAATCTGTCCGTTTCCTGAAGATGCTTTGGCAATGATTGCTCCCGTCAGCATATCCACAAGCAGTGCGGATACAGTCGTCGTACCAATGTCCACAGCAAGCCCGCCAACCTGGGGTACAGCTCCCTTCGGCATCACGTCGAGGATTTCCAGTTTCTTCTCTGTCCTGCGCACCACGCATTTCAGATGGAAAGAGGACTGGCGCAGAGCGTCTGAAAGCTTTTTCAGCGCCGCGAAGGTAATTTTCACACGTTCCACGCCACACTGAGCCTTAACCGCCCAAATCAGCCGCTCATTATCCGGCATCGTATCGTCAAGGGACGGAGCTTCCATCTTTACGTCAATAACCTCGAGGTCATTCTTAAACTCAATCCCCGCCTCTGCAATATCGGATTTCGCTTTCTCAAAAATGCGTACTTCCTCTGTAGAACTCAGATCCGCAACCTTCATCCTGCTCCGGTAAGCCGAAGCAATGTCAGGAACAAGGACTTCAACATCTGACGTGATCAGACTGATGCATGACAGCCTCCAGCCCTGCTCATATTCCTCGGCGGTGATGTGACGTGTTTTCTCAGAATCAAGGCTGCCGGAAACCAGCTTCACTTTACATTTTCCGCAGGCTGCATTTCCGTTGCAGGGAGCATCGATGGCTACATTCGCTTTTTTAGCAACCTCAAGGAGATTTTCACCCTCTGCGGCAAAAGCGGTGACATCCTCGCTGTTTTCAAATTTAAAGGTTACCTTGTACATGTTCTATCCTCATAATTTCTACATCTTTGTCAGATACCCGGAAACACACGTGCCCCCGGGTATCAAAAATTTACCGTCAAATTAACGATTGTTCAATTATAATTCAAGATAAGAATCTGCGTACAGAGTGTTGTTCTTGAATACGTCACAGGATTTGATCGTCTCCATCAGACGCAGGTCATTCGGGTTTACGATTGCGGACGTAAGACCCTGCATCATACACATAGCTACCAGAGCGGAATCCATAATCGGACGGATGTGCTTGGGCATACCGTTAGAGTTATTGGAAAGACCGCCTGTAGAGTTCAGTCCCATATCGGAAATCATCTTGATGAACTCAAGAATCTCCATCTGCTTGTCCTGCATTCCTTTCACAACCAGGAACAGCGGGTCAAACCAGAGATCTGTGGGCTCCATGCCATGCTCCATACCTCTCTCAAGAAGCGTCTGAAGGAACATCATACGCTCATCATTGTCAGCCGCAATACCTTCGCCATTGCAAAGTGCGATAACGATTGCATCGTTTGCTGCCGCAAGATCCACGTACTCAATTCTTCCTGCTGCATCGGCAGAGTTTACGATCGGTTTTCCTTTTTCACGGTTGTAAACAGCAATGCCGGCCTCAATGGCTGCCTTGTTGGATGTATCAAGGGCAAGGGGAACGTTGTCAAACTCACTCTGAAGGAGCTGAACCGCCCACTTCATCAGATCTTCACCGTCTGATTCAGCCGGTCCGATGTTTACGTCAAGGTAAACAGCGCCAGCGTCAAGCTGCTGTTTTGCACGCTTGATGATTGGTTCCGGATCTCTCTCTGTAAAAGCCTTGTTGACTGCAGGAGCAGTTGTGGAAAGTCTTTCACCGATTGTAATAAATTTACCCATTGTCATTCTCCTTTATAATTTTATATTTTCTCTGCCTCTGGGGCAGAGATTACGGGTTTTAAGCCGTAATCTCTTTCATAAATTTAACAAGCTGAACTGCCTCGTTCGGAGCGACGATGATTTCCCAGCCCGGAAGCTTTGCTTCCAGCTCGCCCTTCAGCACGGCCACTTTACCGGGGATTACCAGTCTTCTGGATTTAATCTTTCCCTCGATATCCTGCTCCTGGAAGAACTTAGCAATCGTGCTGGATGAGAACTTACCTGCAGCCCAGGATGTCAGTACGGAGAGTCCGCCTGCATCGTTGATAATGAGGTTCATCGGAACACCAGAACGCTCAAGCTCACCGGATACCACGAAATATGTAAGGGCAAAGTCTACCGTTGTCACACAGATAGAATTTTCATCTGCGCCGTTCAGCGGATAAATGCCCGGCTCAACCTTCATGGGCTTCTGCGGATCTGTGAATACATTCTGACGCAGACCGTAAAGCGGAAGAGCTTCAGCATATGTCATCTGCTCCATAACAACGATGGAACCGTATTTCATTGTAAACAGAGAAGCCAGTGCCGCCTGCAGGTGTGCATTTCCTTTTGCAAGCATCGCAGCATTTACCAGAGACGGATATCCGCAGGTACGGTTGCTGTCCTTAATGGCTGCTTTGCGGAACTGAACTGCCGTAGCAAACGCATCTTTGATAGACGTGGTGCCGCAGTCGATAATGAGATTCTTGTTTCCAAGCTTCTCAAGAGCCGCTACTGTATCATACAGCTCGTTGCTGTCAGCGCCCTGTACTCCAAGTACAACGCCGGCTTCTGTAGCAACAGCGTTCATCGCCTCATAATTGGAAGCGTTCGCGCCGTTGAGAACCGGTTTCGTATCTTTTACAAGAGCCACTGCCTCTTTTGCCACATCGGCGTCAGGACATCCCAGGATCAGAACACGGCCAAGCCCAGCCGCCTTCTTAACCAGATCCAGGTATTTGTCTTTACCAGCATCCGCACTGTAATTTACATATACCATCTCTACATACATTCTCTCGCCGATACGCTCATAATCTACCTTGGGAATCTCAGCAAGCTTTGCTTCGATGGTCGCATCATCCATACAGCTGCAAAGAGAAACTGCGTATCTTGTTTTGCTTACGAAAGTCTTCTCATGACGGAACAGAACCGTCTCACCGCCGAGAGACATCTCATTTTCTCCAGTTCCAACCTTAATGGTCTTCATGGGCGGAGCGGTTGCCTCACTCATTGCAGCCTTTGCTTCTTCTGAAAAATACGGGCAGGCATCGATTGACACAGCGCCCTGAGCAACTTTCATAGAGAAAGCCATACATGTGGGGCTGCCGCATTCTTTACAGTTTTTCTTCGGTGACAGTTTGAAAATATCAAGACCTTTCAGTGCCATTTCTTTTTTCCTCCTTATGCTTCACAGTTCTTATACTAACTCCGCAATCAGCGTCTTAATGGTCTTTACAGATTCCGGATGTCTCAGGATAACAGCATTGGATCCGGAAGCCAGAACTGCTGCTGCAGTCTCAATCTCCATATCTACTCCACGAGACTCCTGACATCCCCATTCAGGCATATCTGCTTCGGAAGCCATTGCCTCCTTTACGCCCCACACTTCAGAAGCAACCGGAGTGATAATGGGCATCTGAAGCGTTGTATCTCCCTGGGACAGAGCTGCCGCTTTGATACGGTCCATTGTGGAAACTACATACTCAAAGCCGTAGCCTGCTGCTGCGGAACCTACATTCATAACGATGCTCTTTCCGTCTACACCGAGCTGTGTAAGCAGTACATTGAGCTGCTTTGCAAGATTAATATCAACGGCTGACTCAGCACCTACAACCTGCTTGTAAGCAAGCCCTGCTGAAGCACCGATTGTCTTGTAATTTTCTTCTTTTGCTGCCAGAATCAAGGCATTTCTGCCCTCCAGAGCAGCAGACGCCTTGTCGAGAAGTTCAGCGTCTTTCTCTACGTGCTTGCATCCGCAAACTACAAGCGGAACATCAACAGCATCTGCAACATCCTTTACAAGCTGAATCAGTTCATCCGTAGATTTATTTTCGCCGTTGGGATCTCCGCCTTCCAAACGGATGCTGAGGAAATCAACGCCCTCAAAAGTAACAGCCTTCTTAGCCATATCTACTACGGTCTCACATCCTTCATAGCATTTCTGAATGCATTCCGGCTCATTTGCAAGGCCTCCGTCTGTGATTTCAATACCTACCTTCGGTGCATTGGCGATTGCGTCGTCGAAAGTATAGAACGGAAATACATTCTCTCCACCAATCTTAATCGCTTTGTCACCGGTGCCAATTTCAACTGTATTGATTTTTGCGCTGAATTTTCCTGATTTTGCAGTAAACGGCATTTCTACATTACCTCCTTGTGTTTTCACACCGGCGTACCGATAAGCACACCGGATTTTTTAGTTATATTTTCTTCCTGGATCTAAATCCAGGAACCGCACAAATAAACAATTCATGAACCTGCAGGATTTTGGAACCCGAAACAGCAGGCACAAGAAGCTTCCTCATAAAGCAGTGGAAGCTCCCTGCGCTAACACTTCGGAAAGTACACAATTCCAAGAGAATTTCCCAGTAAGGCAGGTCCCCTTTCAGAAAAACTTACATCATGGGATCCATGCTGAGAGCCGGATGTCCTTTTTCCTCCAGGAATGCCAGCAAGGTCTCGGGATCTTCCGCAACTGTCTCATCACCGATCATGTCAGTGAAATTATCGATTCCGTAGAGTTCTTTCGCTGTGGCATTCAGTCTCTCCGCAACCTGATCCTTCAGATCCTTAGGCATCCAGACAATACGCCTTACTCCGCCTTCTGCCTTCATAAACTTCTTAGAAGAAATGAAGTGCTTTCCATGTCCCATAAATCCAGGTGTCTGCACACCGCCGCCGGTCATGGAAGCCAGTTCCGGGAAGGTCATACCAATGGGTGTCATGCCTGCGTACTCACGGTTCGCAATGCATACACCGTTGGAAAGAGGCTCAATTCCGCAGATACACTCAAAACATCCGCAGGAAGTCATGGGCTTCTCAATAATGGAATACAGAGATACATCCTCCAGGGCTCCCTGGGAGAATTTCTTCACTGCTTCGTTTACATCCTCATATTCACCGATTCTCTCATCAATCACTTTCTCTTTTGTGATTACCTGGCAGGGTCCCTGGGGATCCAGCTCGTTGGTAGCCTTTGCGTCCAGCCATGAAACGGCTCCGCAAAGTCCCAGACGCTCCGGCGTAACCACACATACGTGAGAGGGTGAGAATGCCTGGCACATGATGCAGCTGTAATATACGTCCACACCTTCATCTGTAAGAGTGTTCAGACGCTCGTCTCTCTTTTCAAACACAGGAGTAGCCAGCTCATGACGAAGCTTTGTACACATCTCTGCGTCTGTATAGATCTTAACCTGACATTTGTCAACAACCGCCGCAAACTCGCTCTTTACTTTTGCGTAGAGAACTTCGCCGATATGTTTTACTCTGAATCCTGCATTGAAAGTCTCCTTGCTGACACGAACACGGATCATATCTCTCTGGCCTGTATGCATCAGACCTTCCACACAGTTCAGGTAAGAATGGAACTTACGCTCAATAACCGGCTCAAAGTCAGATTGCATGCTCTTACCGGCCACTTCCACAACGTAAGCGATGGACTGTTTGCTTCCCACATCGAAGCCATCCAACTCCGGCCCAATCACCTCGATCTTGTGATCCTCTATCTCGCTCATATCCTTGGTAGTAACCAGCTCGAAGCAGTCCACTCTGGATCCGTCAAACTCAACCTGCATATCGCCCCGGCGGATGATCTCGCCTTCAAAAGCAGATGCAAAGGCAACGGGAATGTCGATATTGGTAATTTTAATCTTAATATCTCTAGCCTCAAGAGAGGTAGCGTTGAACTTGGAAACGTCTTTCTGAACGATAAGGCTCTTCGGTACCTTGAAGGTCTCCTCGTTGGTGATAACCGGGAATCCAAGAGCGATAGCGCCTGCACCGCAAGCAACGATCACGGCGTCAAGGGGAGCAAAGGCGTTTACGAATGCCGGAACACGCTTCATGGTGTACTCCATCAGACCTGCCGCATCACCCGGCTGAATATTTCCGAAGATCAGAGCCGCACGGATGGCAACGGATACAACGTGAACCACAGAGGTAACGTCTTTACCCAAAGGGATCACACGCACATTAGCGCCTGTCTTATATCCCATCTCTTCGCACTGGTCAATGATGCCGCCAACCAGAGTAACCAAGATACCCTGTGCCTGGTAGCTCTTAACCAGGGCAACACCCTCTTCTGCTGTGGGAGCAGCGCCCAGGATAACAGCAACGCCGGGGATATCACCGGTTACAAGGGGTACGCCCAGCTCACGGATCACAGGATCTCCCAGATGTCCATAGCAGGGTGCCTCGTAAGGAACTGCACCATCCATATACTTTAATACTTCGATAAACTCTGCACACAGAGCTGTAGCCACACCTGACATGAAAGCATCGTTCAGTTTCTGCTCTCTTGTCATAAGTGTCTTGACAACACCCAAAGCTTCCTTCAGCTCTCCAAGGTTACCCACCTTGGTACCTGTTACTGCATAGTAGCAGGGAAGGCTGTAGGCGGTATCCGGAAAAGCCACTGCTTTGTCTGCGCCGTACTTTGCAATCGCATCGTTAATCGCAGATTCTGTCAGACCGTATACCGTATCATTTCCACTGAAAACAACATCAAATAAAGTCACTGTTCTGCCTCCATTTCTTTTGATAGATCCATTTTTTGTTTGATGTTCAGGATCTCTTCTCTCAGCACCTGACTGAAGTCATAGGGAGATTTCCCTTGACGATCCGCATCCATCACCTCTGTATTGTAGTGGATGCAGCCCAGAAGATCTTCCTCGGGAATCCTGGACCTGATGAATTCCTCATCCTCTTGGCTTCTCACCTTATTGGCCACGACCCGTACCTGGGCAACCCCCAGGTCTTTGGCCAGACGCTTGACATTCTTATAAGTCTGAACGCTTCTGGCTCCCGGTTCAACCACCACAATGAACTGATCCATCCCACTGGTGGTTCCCCTTCCCAGATGTTCCAGCCCGGCTTCCATATCAAGAACCACCACATCCGTGCTTCGCAGCATCAGATGGCTGATAATCCTTTTGAGCATCACATGCTCCGGGCATACGCATCCGCCTCCCCCGGTCTCCACAGTGCCAAGGACGAGAAGCTTTACGCCGTTACGGCTTTTTGCATATTTATCCGGAATATCGTCTACCTTGGGATTCAAGCGGAACAGCTTATTGAACTCATCCGCGCCGGTCCGTTCCTCCACCAGCTTCCTCATTTTGGAAATCGGCACAATCTCCTCCAGCTCTTCTTCTGAAAAGCCAAGGGCCAGGCCAAGATTCGCATCAGGATCCGCATCGGCCGCCAGTACGCTTCTCCCCTCATCCGCATACATTCTGGCAAGAGTAGCCGCAAATGTGGTCTTACCCACACCGCCTTTTCCGGTAATAGCTATCTTCATAGTTTCCTCCTGCGTGCGGCCCTAAGGCCGCACTAAAAATCAAATATCAGATTCCGAGAGCCGCTCTCTTCTCTTCGATTCTCTGAATCATCAGATCGCCCAGCTTATCAATGTCTTTTTCAACAGTGTAAGCAGCCTCTACCCAATCACGGATACCGTCGGTCAGAAGGCCAACCACTTCGCTGGAGCCTGTAACCTGAGGCTCAACGCCCAGGAAAGTATCAATACCAGTAGCCACTACGTAGTTTCCGATGGAAACCGCTTTCTCAGACATCCACTCAGGAGCACATCCTACCAGAGGAAGCTGAGAAATGTTCAGGCCTGAATCTTTGGCAAGCTCAGAAGCCAGAATCATCATTCTGGAGATATCCACACAGGAACCCATATGAAGCACCGGAGGAATATCCGCCAGCTCGCATACTCTCTTCAGACCGGCGCCGCAAAGCTCCTTGGCATCCTTGTCCATAAGGCCCGCTCTGGCCGCAGCCTGGGCAGAACATCCAGAGAGTACCACGATAATATCGTTGGCAATAAGCTTCTTCATCAGCTCAATATGCGCGGAGTCAGGACGGATCCTGGGATTGTTGCAGCCTACCATAGCTACTGCTCCTCTGAGAACTCCAGAAGTAATGCACTCAATAAGCGGTTTGGTTGTTCCTGTCTCATCCACCTGAGAGTTTGTAACCTTGTCAAGAGTCTTAACAATAGCTTCCACAGAATAACCAACAGTAGCTTTCTGCTTTAAGTCAGGAATATGTACCAGCTCCGGCTTTCTGTTCTTAAAGTTTTCTACAGCCGTACGTACAATCTCTTTTGCGTTCTCTCCCGCCGTCTCAGCATTGAAGCGGATAAACTCTGAATCCGGCATCTGCGCAATGGGGGATGTTGTGATGAACTTTGTGTGGAAACATTTGCTCAGAGGCCCTAAAGCCGGGAAAATACACTGAACATCCACTACAATGGCCTCGCACGCTCCCGTGAGAACCACATTCTCCTGCTGCAGGAAGTTACCTGCCATAGGGATCCCGCGGCGCATAGCCACCTCATTGGAGGTACAGCAGACACCGGCTACGTTGATGCCCTTTGCTCCTACGGATTTTGCAAGAGCAACCATCTCAGGATCCTCTGCATAGTCACAGATCATCTCAGAGAGTGAGGGATCATGTCCGTGAACGATAATATTCACATAATCCTCTTTCATAACTCCCAAATTCGCTTCCGTATCCACAGGCTTGGGAGTTCCGAACATAACGTCTGAAAACTCTGTACCGCACATAGAACCGCCCCAGCCGTCAGAAAGTCCGCAGCGCAGGGACTGGCGAACCAGAGCCTCTGGCTTTGAAGAACATCCCATATGAGTCATATGCAGAGCTGTGGCAACCTCACGGTCAATCGCCCTGGGCTCAATCTCTTCTCTTGCCCACAGCTCCTGGGTGTGTTCCGGCGCTCTCTTCAGCCATCTCTGGGTACCGAAGGGTTTGCCGTACTCAAGAAGAGCCAGCTCAGCCATCTCATGGGCCAGATCATAAATGTCTTTCCCCTCTGTCTCAACGCCCCACTCTTTTGCGATGCGGATCAGCTTGTCAGGATCTTTTACTTTGTAATTGCCGTCCGGAGCAACTGTATGCAGGGTATGGCAGATCTCACGTCCGTGATCTGAGTGTGTGGCAGAACCGCCTGCCGTAAATCTCAGGAAGTTTCTTCCTACAATTCCGTGTACATCACATCCGCAGATTCCTCTGGGTGCCTTAGGTGTGATACGGCAGGGACCCATGGAGCAGATCCGGCAGCAGACTCCCTGCTCACCAAATTTACAGTGGGGTGTCTGATTCTTCACACGAAACTGCCATGCGTCTGCGCCTACCTTGGCGCCGGTCTCTAAGAGCCGGTTTGTAGCCGCCTCAAATTCCTCTACTGATGTAAGTCTAAAGTTTCCCATCATTACCTCCTTGTATCATGTATCTGAAGAAAATTTTATCGTCATACTGTGTTATCCGCAAAGTTTTGCAGCTGTCCTGTCCCTTCCGGGCAGGAAACTTTTAAAAAGATTCAACTGATGTGCCGCTTAAGTACCTCTGTTCTTACATACCTCCATATCCGCATCCCTCCATTTCTGTTATGTTATAATTTTATTTAACTGCAGAATTAATTCTCGCAGCTAATTTTCACTACGCCTCCGGTGAGATCTGCCATAGCAAGGGTCCCAAGAATCTCTTTCGTATCTCCCAGCACATCGGTCAGAATTACCTTATCACCGTCAACCTCGATTTTGCTGACATATTCAAGAATCACACTGTCATGATCCTTTACATTGTAAGCTGTCGCCAGACACATATTCCCTACCTCCTAACTCTCTTTGGCAAGATCCAGAGCAAGCTTCAGATAAAGGTTTCCTTTCTGATATTCGTCAACAGCCCGACGCACCTGCTCCGCCGCAGCCTCTTTTCCAGATTCGGCAAGTTTGCCTGCGAGCTGATCCAGTTCCGCCGCATGGTGTTCGTTGTGCTTCAGCATATAGTCCAGCAAAGCAGACATCTTATCCGCACCTTCCGGGCCATGGCCGCATTCCTGACCGCAGCTCTCTTTGCATTCCTTTCCCCCACAGCCTTCGGCTCCGTGATGATGATGGCCCTCCCCGTGGGAATGCCCATGATCATGGCCGTGAGAATGGGGCAGAAGATTACCGTTTTCGTCCTGTATTAAATGCATTTCTGTGTCCCCTTTCTTAATGCAGAGGGATGTTTGGTTTGTTAATTTTTTGACACACCCAACTCTTGTTCTGCATATGGCTGTATTATAGCATATCTTGTTTTTATTCACAACAAGCGGTGTGTATTTTTTTAAGAACTTGTGTGTATTAACCATAAAAGAAAAGCATAACAGAAATTTTCTTTTCTATTATGCTTTTCTCATAAAAAATAATTCCCTATTATTTACATAAAAGCCCAGTCTCAATGGACAGGCAGACTGCGTGCTGGCACGCAAGGCTGCATGGACATTTGAGACGCTAACCCGTATGAGCATGTAGGGCGATAGCCCGGAATGCGAATACGGGTAGGGCGCTGCGTGCCAGTGGCACGCGTTTAGCGCCGACCGAAGCGGAGCGGAGACTTGCGGGAGCACGCAGTGCGGAGCAATCCGTGGCTTTTAAGCGTGGCGGTGCCTGCGCAGCAGGCATGTACGTTTTGTCATAACACGAATAAGCTACCAGGGCAAAATGGAACTCTCCACTTTATTGTCCCTGAGCATGAGCTGAGCCACGGACGCTTTTGGATCCCTGCCCTCAAAAAGGATTCCGTATACCTGCTCTATGATCGGAAGTTCCGTGTCATATTTTTCTGCAAGCTTCATGGCGGCTTTTACAGAGTAGACCCCTTCTACCACCATATTTACTTCCCGCATGGCTTCCCCCATAGAATATCCTTTTCCCAGGAGAATGCCGGCCCGGCGGTTCCGGCTGTGCATACTGGCGCAGGTGACAATCAGATCCCCGATACCTGTAAGCCCGGAAAAAGTCTCTAAGCGGCCCCCCATCTTCATGCCCAGGCGCCCGATCTCCACAATTCCTCTTGTGATGAGAGCTGCCTTGGCGTTATCTCCGTAGCCCATGCCATCGGCAATTCCTGCCGCCAGGGCAATTACGTTTTTAAGGGCGCCCCCCAGTTCAATTCCCAGCATATCCGGGCTGATATAAATTCTGAAACAGGGACTCATAAAAACAGACTGCAGCTCCTTGGCCGTATCCTCGCTGTGGGCTCCCACCACACACGCCGTAGGCAGGCTTCTAGCCACTTCCTCCGCATGACTTGGACCTGAGAGCACAGCGCTTTGGATGCCCGGCAAAACTTCTTCCAGAACCTGCGACATTGTAAAAAGCGTATCTTCCTCTATCCCTTTGGATGCGCTGACCACAATGACCCCTTCCTGTATATAAGGTTTCATCTCCTGTGCCGTCTCTCTGACACAGGCAGAGGGAACCACCACTACCAGGATCTCTTTGCCTGACACGGCTTCCTCCATGGATGCCGTAACCCGTATCTTATCCGGGACCTGAATTCCTGGAAGCTTTTCCGGAAGGCTCCTGGTCTCCCGCAGCTTCTGAGCGGACTTTTCTGAATGGCACCATAAAGTAACCTGGTATCCGTTTTCATTCAGCAGGATCGCCAAAGCCGTCCCCCAGCTCCCAGCGCCGATTATACCTATCTCTTTCATGTATTTTCCTTTCTGCCTGATGAATCAGGAACGGTTTTTCTTAAACAGATACGTTTTCCTCTCTTCTCCCCGAACCAGTCTCACAAGATTCGCCCGGTGCTTCCAAAATGCCAGCACGGTCAGAGCCGCCACCACCACATACATCTCATTCAAATGGGCCTGCTCCATCCCAAACATTCCCATTTGTCCAAAAACAACCACTTCAATCATAAAGCCTGCATAGAGCAGCAGAGAGCCCAGGGAAACCAGATGCGTCAAAAGGGTGGTCCCGAAAAAAGTCACGATAGCCAGCAGGGTCATCTGCCATCCCAGGGATACAATCAGCCCAGCCGTAGCGGCAATTCCCTTTCCTCCTTTGAAATTAAGATAAAAGGGATAATTATGGCCAAGAACCACTCCCGCACCAGCGTACACACTCAGAAGGGGGAGGATCTGGCTGTATTGGTTTTTGAAAATCAGACGGACTGCCATCACTGCCAGAAAACACTTTAAGAAATCAAATAGAAATGTGATAATCCCTGCCTTGGTTCCCATGGTCCGCAGCATGTTGGTCGTTCCGGCATTGCCGCTCCCATGCTGACGTATATCAATCCCATGCATTTTTCCATAAATATAGCTGGTCTGAAGCAGCCCGAATAAATATCCGATACAAAGACACAAAACCCTTACTGTCATGATCTGTCCTGATCCTTTCTCTCTCTGATTATGAATTTCAAAGACGTTCCTTTAAAACCAAAGGTGTCCCGAATCTTGTTCTCCAGATACCTGGTATAAGAAAAATGCATAAGCTGCCGGTCATTTACGA
Organism: Candidatus Choladousia intestinigallinarum; assembly: GCA_018712605.1. GTDB lineage: Bacteria > Bacillota > Clostridia > Lachnospirales > Lachnospiraceae > Choladousia > Choladousia intestinigallinarum. Next base: position 10,920 of record DVGR01000245.1, on the reverse strand, counting down.
AAACCACAAAAGTAGGCGGCTTAACAGAGACCTGGGTAATGTAGTAAAGTTTAAGTCTTTTTCCTTTGTCTGAAGGCGGCTGCTGAAGGGCCACTGCCTCTGCCATAATCTCATTCAGCACCCCTGTAGATACCCGCATGGTCTGATTCGCCATCACCATGTCGATGGTCTCAAAAAGTCTGGGAAGCCTCTGCCCAGTCTCCGCCGAGATAAAAAGAATCTCCGCATAGGGCATATAAGAGAGTACCTGCCGGATTTTGTCTGTATACTTATAAATGGTCTTATCGTCTTTTTCAACGGCGTCCCATTTATTTACCGCAATTACGATTCCCTTCCCCCGGTCATGAGCGATTCCGGCAATCTTGGCATCCTGCTCTGTGACTCCTTCCAGGGCATCAATCAGGATAACCACAACATCGGCCCGGTCTACGGCCGATACGGTGCGGATGATGCTGTACCGTTCCAGTTCTTCCTTGATGCGGCTTTTTCTGCGAAGTCCCGCTGTGTCAATGAAAATATATTCTTTTCCCTCCCAGTTTACGGCAGTGTCCACTGCGTCCCGGGTGGTCCCGGCGATCTCCGAAACAATCAGCCTTCTCTCTCCCAGCAGCTTATTGATAAGAGAAGATTTTCCCACGTTCGGCTTGCCTACAATGGCCACCCTGGGCCTCTCATCCTCTTCTTCCAGAAACTCGTCCTTCTTGAAATGAGAGATCACTTCATCCAGCATATCCCCGATTCCCAGTTTATTGCTGGCCGAGATGGCAAAGGGTTCGCCGATCCCCAGATTATAAAATTCGTATACGTCCGCCATGGACTTCTGGAAATCATCCGTCTTATTTACGGCCAGTACCACCGGTTTTCTGGAGCGCCGCAGCATATCCGCCACTTTTGCGTCTGAATCCACCAGCCCCTGACGGCAGTCAACCATAAAAAGAATCACGTCCGCCGTCTCGATGGCAATCTGTGCCTGTTCCCTCATCTGGGAAAGGATGATATCCTTGCTCTCCGGTTCGATTCCCCCTGTATCAATAATGGTAAAAGGCGTATTCAGCCATTCCACATCCGCATAAATCCGGTCTCTGGTCACTCCAGGCGTGTCTTTGACAATGGAGATGTTCTGTCCTGCCAATACATTAAAAAGTGTAGATTTCCCTACATTAGGCCTCCCCACAATGGCAACGATTGGTCTGCTCATGCCTTTCCTCCTTCCTTTGTATTCTGAATTACTGCCGATACAAAATCATATCCGCTTGATTTTACAATATGAATCTTTGTTTGTAAAGACTTTTCCAGCTCAGACGTATGCACATCGTCCAGAAACACATCCTCCCCTTCACGGAGCATATTGCACGGAAGAAGGAGGCGGCTTCCAAGCTTTTTCCCTGTAAGCTGCTCTCTAAGATCCCTGCCTGTAATCAACCCCGACACCGTAATCTGCTCTCCGAAAAAACGATTTTCCACAGGATAGATGTGAATCTTCCTTCCCGGACACCTCTCCCGAATCATCCCGCACAGTTCCTGGATGCAGGGATAAGCCAATAATCCCGTAGCCACAGACAGCTCATCTTCTCTGCCGTCATCCTCCAGCTCCTCAAGGGCATCCTGTACCTCTTCCCTTAAAAGCCTCAGCATCCCCACACCATTCTCCAACTGGAGATAACCGTCGTACCGGCCGGCTTCCGGAAGCTCTCTCCCCGCCAAAAGGTACCACTCATCCGAGGCATGGATAAAATGCGTCCCCTGCTCTCTGAAAATTTCACGCTGCCACCTTTCAATACAGTCGATAACTTTCTCCGCATCTTCTCTAGTGAAGGGCTTTAAGGGATACAGACCATCTCGGTATTTGGTAAGTCCCACAGGAACCACGGATACGCTTTTCAAAAACGGGAGAAAAGTCTTCAGCTCCCGGATAGACCGTTCCAGCTCTTCTCCGTCATTTATCCCCCTGCACAGAACAATCTGTCCATTCATCTCTATCCCGGCATTCTTGAGACGCTCTGCCTTTTTGCATACGTCCCCGGCAAACCGGTTATTCAGCATCCGGCAGCGGAGCTGGGGATTGGTGGTGTGAAAGGAAATGTTGATAGGTTCCAGGCGGTAGCGGATAATCCGGTCCAGATCTTCCTCAGACATATTTGTCAGCGTTACATAATTTCCCTGAAGAAAAGAAAGCCTGGAGTCATCGTCCTTAAAGTACAGAGTCTCTCTCATCCCAGGAGGCATCTGATCAATAAAACAGAAGATGCACTTGTTCCGGCAGGACCGGTACTCATCCATAAGACCGCTCTCAAAGGAGATTCCCAAATCCTCTTCATACTCTTTTTCAATCTCCAGCTCCCATTCCTCACCATCTTTTTTCCGGATCAAAACCGTTAAATATTCTTCATTCGTCAGATAACGGTAATCAAAAACATCCCGCACCGGCTGCCCGTTAATCGAGAGCAGTACGTCTCCTTCTTCCAGCTCCAGTTCTTCCGCAATGCTTCCGGGCTCAACTCCCCTGATCCTGTGCTCCAGTTCTTTTTTTCTCATTTTTACCTCATTTAAACTGTCCATTTTTCGGACAGCAATCCGTTTTTTTCTGTGTTTTACCTGTTTATCATACTATTTCCCCATCTAAAATGCAACCCGCCAATCCTTTATCAGCAAAGACTGTCCTTGACGGGTCCCCTGCAAAATGATATAAATAGAACTGTAAAAGACAGAAGAACTGCCTGTGAACAATTCAATATTACGGAGGAAGAACATGTCAGACTACGATAAATTAGAACACATTTTGCCCGTGGGACCTTTAAAAATCGCCGCTCTGGAGGGCTGCCGTGATTTTGCCGCAACTGTAGACAAGCATCTGGCAAATTACAGGAAAGAATCAGTCAGGCAGCAGGGTTATATCGCTCCTTCTCCCGGGTATGTGAGAGATTCCTACCTGCTTGACTGCCGCTGTTCCCGTTTCGGTTCCGGTGAAGGCAAAGGAGAGCTGCACGATTCTGTCCGGGGGGCAGATCTATATATTCTGGTGGACGTCTGCAATTACAGCCTGACTTACACCGTATGCGGACAGGTAAACCATATGTCTCCAGATAATCACTTTCAGGATCTGAAGCGTATTATTTCCGCCGCTACCGGCAAGGCAAAACGAATCAGCGTAGTAATGCCCTTCCTCTATGAGGGCCGTCAGCATAAGCGCACGAAGCGGGAGTCTTTGGACTGTTCTCTGGCCCTGCAGGAGCTCGCTGACATGGGTGTGTCCAATATCATTACCTTTGACGCCCATGACCCCAGAGTCCAGAACGCCGTTCCTTTAAACGGCTTTGATTCTTTTATGCCTACATACCAGTTTCTGAAGGCTATTATTGACACGGTGCCCGACTTCCGCATTGACAATGACCATCTGATGATCATCAGCCCGGATGAAGGAGCCATGAGCCGGGCCGTTTACTTTGCTAATATTCTCGGGGTTGACATGGGAATGTTTTATAAGAGAAGAGATTATTCTGTAATCGTAAACGGAAAAAATCCCATCGTGGCCCATGAATTTTTAGGCGACGACGTAAAAGGGAAAGATGTCATTATCGTGGATGATATGATTTCATCAGGAGAAAGTATGCTGGATGTGGCTAAAAAACTGAAGGAGCGAAACGCCAACCGTGTGCTGGCCTGCACCACCTTCGGCCTCTTTACCGATGGCTTTGAAAAATTTGACGAGTATTATGAAAAGGGCTATATTGATAAAGTAGTGACCACGAATCTCACATACCGCTCCCCTGAGCTTTTTACCAAGCCCTATTACGCAGAGGCAGATATTTCAAGATTCCTGGCCATGATTATAGACAGTCTGAATCACGATGTGACCTTAAGTTCCATCGAGACGCCTACAGAAAAGATCAACGAACTGCTTTCCTCTCTTCGCAGCAAGGAGGCCGCTCCAGAGAAAGGCTCTGTCCTTTAAAAAAGATTCTGCTTTTTATCTCAGGGGCTGTATTCCCAGGAAAGCCGCCAGGTTTCCCCTTTTTCCCCGGGAAGCCCGGTGGGAAAATAAGAAATCAGGATTACAGCAAGTGCATAAATCTGTCACATGGATCCGCTCCGGAAGCATCCCGGCGCGGATCATATTTTGCCTGCAGGCCTCCCAGAGATTCAATCGGTACTTCTTCTCTTCCCTCTCATCTTCTTTAAATAATTGGGGCCACAGCGCCGGTGAATACGCTTCCTTTATCTGGTCAATCACGTCCTGGCTCACCTGGTAGCAGTCCTGGCAGATGGACGGGCCGATGGCTCCGACCAGGTCTTCCGGCCGTGTTCCGTACTCCTTCTGCATCCTTCTGACAGTCTCTCCTGCGATATCTTTGACTGTCCCACGCCACCCTGAATGAGACAGCCCCACAGCCCGGTGAACAGGATCCGCAAAGTATAAAGGAACGCAGTCCGCATAGTAAGTGGCCAGCATCAGCCCCGGAACGTTGGTCACAAGGCCGTCCACATCCCGGTAATCTTTTTCTCTCAAAATCCCCTTGCCGGCATCCTCCTTAGATACAACCCGGATATGATTGGTATGTGTCTGGTCTGAGGCCACAAGATTTTCCATCTTAAATCCTATGGCATGGCTGATTCTTCGATAATTCTCCAAAACCCTTTCTCTGTCGTCACCCCGGCCGAAGCTGAGATTCATCGAAGATAAATCCCCCTGGCTCGTACCGCCCAGCCTGGTAGAAAAACCATGCAGCAGCCATCCTTCTGCATCCAGAGCCGGAAAGGTCAGATATACCAGAGAATCCTTTTCCCAAAGCTTTATCTTCTCCCCGGCAGGTTTTCTTTTTATATTCCACTGACTCATCTGTTTTTCTCCTTCTTCTCTCTAACTGACCTCAAAAGCATTCTTCACCAGAGTGATCTCTTCTCCGCAGAAGGAAACCACGTCAAACCGGCAGGGGATATCCTGGTACGTGTAGTGCCTGGCCAGATACACCCTGGCGGCCCGGATGATTCTCTGCTGTTTTCTGGAATCCACCGCTTCCATGCCCCAGCCTTTTTGAGCATCCTTCCGGTATTTTACCTCCACAAACACCAGATACCCGCCTTCTTCGGCAATCAGGTCAACCTCCGCACCTCCGCCCCGGAAATTTTTCTCCCGGATTTCATATCCTCTTTGTTCCAGCCACTGGGCCGCTCTCTGCTCATACTCTGTCCCCAGACTGCGTCTGTTCATCTGTGCCCTCCTTCAGAATATGCGTGAGAAAGCTTTTTCTGTGTATGGGAGACGGCCCGTATTTTCTGATCGCCTCAAGATGTGCCGCAGAACCATATCCTTTGTGAGCGGCAAACCCATACTCGGGCATAATCTTGTCATACTCCCTCATCAGACGGTCTCTGGTGACTTTGGCCAGAATACTTGCGGCAGCGATAGAGACACTTTTAGCGTCCCCTTTGATAATCGGCACCTGTGTAAGAGAAATACCCGGAATAGTTACCGCATCGTTTAAGAGCAGATCCGGTCCAGGGTTCAGTTTTTCTACCGCCTGCCGCATCGCTTCATAGGTAGCCTGAAGTATATTGATCTCATCAATCCTGGCCGGCGAGACTAGGCCAACCCCCCAGGCCACTGCCTTCTGTGTAATCTCCTGATAAAGCTCCTCCCGCTTCTTTTCACTGAGTTTTTTAGAATCATTCAAATATAAGATCTCGCAGTCCGGCGAAAGGATCACCGCTGCGGCAGCCACAGGTCCCGCTAAAGGCCCCCGTCCAGCCTCATCGATCCCACAGATTCTTCCTGCATAAGCGTATTTTTTTTCATACGCCCTCATCTGCTCCAGACGGAGCCTCTCCTTTTCAAGATTTTCCAGTTTTTTCCTGTAACGCAAAATCAGGCCGGCTACGCCGGCCCTCTCATCCTCTTCATATGCGTCAAGCAGCTCTTTTAATCTTGCTCCCTGCGCCTGATTCAGTTCTTCTCTTATGTCAGATATTTTTTTCATATCCATCTCCCGGCAGTATTCTCCGCCTCTTAGATCAGTCCCAGCCGGTTCAGCGGCCAGATTCTGAAAATCGCTCTTCCGATAATCTGATCCCTGGTGACATTTCCCACACTGGGCTCTCTGCTGTCTGAGCTGTTGTTCCGGTTATCTCCCAGCACAAAATACTCATCCTCACCCAGGGTAATAGGCTCTGAGGCCAACCCGGAATTGCGGATTTTCTCATATCCATAGTCTTCCTCCAGCCTGGAACCATTGATATAAATGTCGCCGTCATAAATCTGCACCGTCTCTCCCGGCAAACCGATAATCCGTTTTATATAATACGTATCTTCCTGATACTGAAAGGGAAATACGATAATATCGTATCTCTTCGGTGAGGTAAACCGGTAAGAAATTTTATCCACAATCAGGTTATCTCCATCGCTCAGGGTGTCATACATAGATTCCCCCTGAACCCTGGTTCTCTCTGCCACGTAATTCACCATCAGATACGCCGCCAAAAACACCGCTGCTAGATAAAAAATCCAACTGATCACTTCTCTGACAATACTGCGTTTTTTCCGCACTATACAATCACCACTTTCCGGTCTGCCCCACAGAGACGGAACATTTTCTTACTGATGTTTCAGGAAACCGATTTGATCCAGGGGCCAGATCCTCACCCATGCCCGGCCTACAATATCGTCCCTGTGAATGTTGCCTACCTCTTCTGTACGGCTGTCTTTGCTGTTGTTCCGGTTATCTCCCATGACAAAGTACTCATCCTCCCCAAGCTGCACAGGCTGGGCTGCCCGGCCTGGGTTGCTGATAACCTCCGCGCCATAATCCTCTTCCAGGATCTCCCCGTCAATATAGATATTTCCCTCTTCATCAATCTGTACAGTCTCTCCCGGGAGACCGATAATACGCTTAATGTAGTATGTATGGTCATCATAGGGAAATACAATGATATCAAACCGCTGAGGTTCTCCGAAACGGTAGGACAGCTTCTCTACGATGAGATTGTCTCCGTCTTCCAGAGTGGGGTACATGGAGTTTCCGTCCACCATGGTCCTCTGTCCCACAAAGTGGAGGATAAAATATGTCAACGCCACCACGATCAGCAGATAAATCACCCAACTGAGAATCTCTCTCCCCACGCTCATTTTCTTCTTTTCCTGTTCCGCTGTATTCTGTTCATCCATCCTGCTCACCACTTTCTTCCGCTGCGGGGATCTCCAGGGTAACTCTCCCCAGTCTCCCGCTTCTAAAATCATCTGTCACCAGAAAAGCCGCTCTTTCAAAATCCGGCCCTCCGCCTTTCTGGACGCATCCTCGTACCAGGGCAATGCGTTCCAGTACCTCCGGCATCTCCCCCGTCTCCTGGACCTGGTATCTTTTCTCCACCGATCCCGGATAATACTCCCGAAGATATGCCAAAAGCCACATGCAAAGTTCCTCTTCCACAAGAAGTTCCTCACGTATGGAACCGATGACCGCCAGTTTAAGCCCCACCTGCTGGTCTTCAAACTTTGGCCAGAGAATCCCAGGCGTATCCAGAAGCTCCACCTGCTTATTAAGGCGGATCCACTGCTTTCCCTTGGTCACTCCAGGCTTATTGCCGGTCTTGGCACAGGTACGTCCTGCAAAAGAATTAATAAAAGTAGATTTTCCCACATTGGGGATCCCCGCCACCATGGCTCGGATCGGACGGTTCAGGATCCCTCTTTTTCGGTCTCTCTCTGTCTTTTCTCTGCATGATTCCTGTATAATCTGAGAAATTTGTTTTATATCATTTCTCTTTCTGGCATCCAGACATGCCGTGAAGAAGCCCTGGGCCTGAAAATAAGCTTCCCATGCCCGGTTTTGCCTCTCATCTGCCAAATCCCCTTTATTCAAAAGAATCAGCCTGGCCTTATTTTTCCCCAGCTCATCGATATCGGGATTTCTGCTGGAGAGAGGCGCTCTGGCATCCACCAGCTCAATAATCAGGTCAATCAGCTTTATATTCTCCTGCATCATACGCTTTGCCTTCGTCATATGACCAGGATACCATTGATAATTCATATACCATTCCTCTCAGGAAAGGACTCTCCGGTGTTCCGCCGGAGAAAGGACAAACCAAACCTTCCCTTCAATATAATCCTCATGCACCAGTCCCACATCGGCGAACCGGCTGTCCTCACTGTTGTTCCGGTTATCACCCAGCACAAAATACTCGCCTTTACCCAGAGTAATCTCATCCGCCGCCATGCCTGGATTCGTAATAGCCGGATAATTCGTCTGTTCCAGATAGACAGACCCGTCAATATAAATCATACCGTCCTTAATCTGAACTGTCTCCCCCGGCAGGCCAATGACCCGCTTAATGCTGGAATGGCTTGTCTCGCTCCCATTGGGTTTAAAAGCTATGATGTCCCCCCGCTTGGGCGCGCCGAACTGATAGGACAGCGCATCCAAAAGCACCGTATCTCCACCTGAAAGCGTTACATCCATGGACTGTCCGATATTGGTACGGGCCTGACCAAAAAAGTAAACCGCAACATAGGCAAACAGAATCACTACCAGTATCTGAAAACTCCACAGAAGTATATTTCGTATAATAGAGGGCTTTTTGCGGGAGTCTCTTCTGTAGGCTTTTCGCTGCGGTCTCAGAGGTACGTTCGCTTCCCTTGTATCTTCCGGGTACATTCCTTCACCTGCCTTATCTTGAGCACCTGTTTCCAGAATGCCTCATATGCAAACAGGGGCAACATACTTAAAGTATTTGCCCCCGATTCATTCCTATTTCACCAGTTCTTTAACCTTGGCTTTCTTTCCAACACGTCCTCTCAGGTAATTCAGTTTTGCTCTTCTTACCTTACCGCGTCTGATCACTTCTACCTTCTCTACATTAGGTGAATGCAGCGGCCATGTTTTCTCAACACCAATTCCATTTGAATTCTTACGAACTGTAAAAGTCGCTCTGACACTTCCGCCCTGCTTCTTCAGCACGATTCCTTCAAAAACCTGAATTCTTTCACGGTTTCCCTCTTTGATCTTTCCGTAAACTCTTACAGTATCTCCCACATTGAACTGCGGCACATTCTCTTTGAGCTGAGCCGATTCAATATTTTTGATAATTTCGTTCATTGTGCTCCTCCTTCATAATTCGGATGTTCATAATACAGTACTGTAACAGAGGACCATCTCTTTCTCACAACGCATTTCATTCTATCATGTTTTCTTCTTCATTGCAAGGAGTTTTATCAAAAATTCCTTTGTATTCTCATCCGGCGTCTCTTCTGCTTCTCCCCAAAGCAGCGCCTCCAGATACTTGATGTCTTTTTTATCCAATTCGGCATCTGACAAAAGCTCAGGCCTGACTCTCAGAGTCCTCAGGAGAGACTGATCCCTGCGCCACCGATCCACATTGCCGTGGTGACCTGACAAAAGGACAGGGGGAACCTTTTTCCCTCTCCACTCTTCCGGGCGGCTGTACTGCGGATATTCCAGCAGACCGTCCTGAAAGCTTTCATACTGTCCTGATTCCTGATTGCTCAGCACTCCCGGAATCATCCGGGAGACAGCGTCCATGACTACCATGGCCGGCAGTTCCCCTCCCGTCAGCACATAATCCCCGATGGAAATAAAATCTGTGGCGATCTCCTCCAGCACCCTCTCATCAATCCCCTCATAATGTCCGCACAGGAAAATCAAATCTCTCTCCCCGGCCAGATCCTGGGCCATTTTCTGGTCAAACACTTTTCCCTGAGGAGTCAGATAAATCACCCTGGGCGCATAGCCGATTTTCCCTGTCAGATCACAGTACGCCCGGTAGACAGGCTCGGCCTGCATAACCATACCGGCGCCTCCCCCATAAGGATAATCATCAATCCTTCCATTGCCGGTAACAGAGTAATCCCGTATATTCACGGCTTCCAAGGTAAGAAGCCCCTTTGCCATGGCCCGTCCGATAATACTTGTATTCATCCCCTCCAGAATCATTTCCGGGAACAGAGTCAGCACATGATAATTCATTCCTTCTCTCCTCTTTGCCTCTAGGTTAAAGCCCCTCCAAAAGGCGGACAACCATACGGTTTGCCTCTGTGTCCACCTGAAGGATACACGGCCGGATGGCCGGGATCAGAAGCTCTTTTCCATTCTCATTTTTCACCACATAGACGTCATTGGCCCCTGTCTGAAGCACTTCAGTCAGGGTTCCCAGTACATTTCCGTCTTCCTCGCTGACTTCCATGCCTACAAGATCCGGGATATAGTATTGATTTTCCTCCAGCGGCAGGGCATCCTCCCTGGCCACATAAAGAGCCTTCCCCTTGTAGCCCATGACAGATTCAATTTTAGGGTGCTCCTTAAAGCGGAGAATCACCATATTCTTAAAAAACTTTACCTGTGAAATCTCCAGCACCTTTTTTTCATCTCCCAGCAGCACTTTTTTCAGCTTTTTGAATCGCGCCGGATCATCTGTACTGGGAAAAACTTTTACGTCCCCAGCCAGACCGTGGGGGGAGGTAATCACTCCCACCTGTAAAAACTCATTTCTCATGTTCTCACCTTTCAGCCGTCAGCCCGCAGTGCGATCCCTGCGGAACTTTTTCTCTGTAAAACGAATTTTCCATTAGAGAAATAAACGGATATGCCGTACTGTACACAGCATATCCGTTTGATTACTGTAGAATGTCTACAATCACCTTTTGATCTTCTTTGGAAGCCGCAGCCTTCACAACGGAACGGATCGCTTTTGCAATCCTCCCCTGCAGGCGCAGATTGTCGAAATACTCGTAGTAGCCGGCCAGGAACAGGCCCGGGCGGTTGACCTCGGCGATCTCGACGTTGATCCTGCTCAGCTCGCATGGGGTGTAGACCACCTCCATGTTGACCCGCTCAGACAGTTTGGCGAGCGATATTGTAAAGTTTTCCATCCTTGTATCCTCCTGTGACAGACGGGACGCGCTGTCCGTTTCGG
>DVGR01000244.1 GCA_018712605.1 Candidatus Choladousia intestinigallinarum | reverse complement strand
GCCCCTGCGGTAAACGGAGCGGAAAATGTAAGCGCTGAGGAACCTGGACAAAGTAATGTGCCAGCGTCTCCAGTAGTCCTGGAAATTTCTGGCCTTATAGGGCGAATCAAAATTATGGGGAATCACAATGTTAAACATCAATCCCAGTCCGATGGCCATATCTGCGTATCCTGACAGATCAAAATAATAAGAAACCGTATATTCTATAGAATGGTACCAGGACTGAATCATGGGAAGCTGATCGGTTATATTAGCGAAAAAGTCCTGCGCATTTGTTGTTAATGGATCCGCCAGCATGATCTTTTTCCCGCAGCCGATCGCAAACAGAAAAAGACCTTTGGCAATATTGTCATAATTCAGCTTCAGATTTTTCTCATCTTCAAACTGCGGCACCACCTCCCCGTGATGGATAATGGGCCCCACAATGAGCTGTGGGAAAAAGGTGATAAACAGCAGGTAATTGATAAAATCATACTGTCTTGTCTCTCCCCGATAGGCGTCTACCAGGAATGCAATAAGCTGAAATGTAAAGAAAGAGATACCAATGGGAAGGACAATATGCTTGAGGGCAAAATCCGTTCCCGTAAGGGCATTAAAATTTTCAATAAAGAAATCCGTATATTTATAGTAGCCCAGCAAAGCTACATTTGCCATAACCCCAATAAACAGCAGAAGCTTTTTCTGCCCCTTCTGCTCCCCGTCCAATCGTCCCAGACAGGAACCCACCAGATAGTTTCCGGTCACGCTGGCCAGGAAAAACACGAAGAAATCCGGACTTCCCTGTCCGTAAAAATACAGGGAGGCCACTGCCAGCCAAATTTTGGCAATGGAATAATACTTGAAGTGGGTAAAAAAGAAATAAACGAAAAAAGTAATGGGCAAAAATAAAAATATAAACTGGTACGTTGAAAATATCATGTTTCCCTCCGTAATATGTTCTTATACCGGCATGTTGCCGTGCCGTTTTAAAAGCGGATCCGCTTTTTTCCCCTCCAGCAGCCGGAAAGTCTGCGAAAGCCTTTGGATTGTTTCTTCCGGCAGCAGTATCTCATCCACTGCCCCTTTTCTCGCCGCAAGAAAAGGATTTGAAAAGGCATCTTCATATTCCCGTTTCCGCCGTTCAAGCTCCGCCCCGGGATCCTGTGCTTCCTGGATCTCTTTCCTGTTAATAATCTTCACTGCCCCCTCGGCCCCCATTACGGCAATCTCCGCAACCGGCCATGCATAGACAGCATCGGCGCCCAGGGTTTTGCAGTTCATGGCAATGTAAGCGCCCCCGTATGCCTTCCTGAGAATGAGCGTCACCTTAGGCACGCAGGCCTCCGCATACCCGTACAAAATCTTGGCGCCATGCCGGATAATGCCGGCTCGTTCCTGGGCCGCCCCCGGAAAAAAGGCAGGCACATCCACCAGTGTCAAAAGAGGAATCCCAAAGCTGTCACAGAAACGGATAAAGCGTGCAATTTTGTCAGATGCGTCACAGTCCAGCGCCCCTCCCAGATGAGATGGCTGATTGGCCACAATTCCCAGAATTCTCCGGTCGAAGACTCCCAATCCCACAACCGCATTTGGAGCAAAGTGCTTATGTATTTCAAAAAAGCTCTCATTTCCCAGAATCTTTCCAATAACTTTGTGTACGTCATAGACACTTCTGGGATTCGCCGGCACCAGCTCCTCAAAAGGAGGATACGTCCGTTTTTCTTCCGCCAGTTTTTTCCTTGACACAGGAACCCCCAACTTCAGGATTCTTTCCTTTTGTCTTTTTATGGCATCTTCTCCGGAATTTTCCGGAAGATATCCCAGGAGCTTTCGGATGCCGTTCAGACAGCACCCTTCATCCTCATAAAGAGCATGAGCTACTCCGCTGGTCTCGCCGTGGACGCTGCTTCCCCCCAGTTCCTCCAGTGTGATCTTTTGTCCCAGTACCGCCTCCACCACCTGGGGGCCGGTAAGGCACATTTTACTGACTCCTTTTACCATAAAAATAAAATCACACAGGGCTCCGGAATAACAAGCGCCTCCTGAACAGGGACCCAGAATTGCCGCTATCTGGGGAATAACCCCGGATGCCTTCACATGACGGCGAAAGATCTTTCCATAACCATTCAAAGCCAAAATCCCCTCTTCGATCCTGGCCCCTGCGCTGTCATAAAGGAAAATGATGGGAATCCTTCTTTCGTAAGCCAGATCCTGGATCCGGCAGATTTTCTCTGACTGTACTTCTCCCAGACTCCCGCCTGCCACGGTAAATTCACTGGCTGCTACGCAGACTGGCCGTCCATTGATCTCTCCCCATCCTGTGAGCACGCCGTCTCCCAGGTACGGCTCCCTCCCAAACCGGGAATCCTGATCCTTTCTGGTTTCATACAAACTTCCGGAAGGCTGAAAGGTTCCGGGATCCAATAAAAATTCCACCCGTTCCCAGGCGGTCATTTTTCCCTTCTGATGCTGCCTCTCAACCTTTTTCTTTCCGCCGCCTTCCTTCTGACGGCGCCGCATTTCCTTTGTTTTCTCAACACGGTCCGGCCACATGGTTCCCATCCTTTTCTCTCTTTTTTATGTCCGTGGCTACTATAACATACTCTTCCTCATTCGTAAAGATGAATTGCATCTCAGATAAGCCGCCGACCGCCGACCGCCCTTCTGGCTTCTGTCGGCGGCTGTATGGGCGTCCCGCCCATTCCCAGAAATATGCACAACACCTTCTGCAGACTAGTCTGCTAGCTTGCCTCTTGCCTTCTTCTACGCTTCGCCATACACGCCGCCGACCGCCCTTCTGGCTTCTGTCGGCGGCTGAATGGGCGTCCCGCCTTCTCCCTCTACACTTCGCCATACACGCCGCCGACCGCCTTTCTGGCTTCCATCGGCGGCTGAATGGGCGTCCCGCCCATTCCCAGAAATATGCACAACACCTTCTGCAGACTAGTCTGCTCGGTTGTAGTGCATATTTCTGGTATATGGCGAAACTGGTGTATCACATGAGGGGGGCTACGATCCGCAGAAGTTTCCCGGCCGCTACCCGCAGAAATCTGTCATGGCGGATATCAAAAGGCGTGATTAACCGGCACTTGGGGAGAGTCATGCAGAAATCGTCCTCAATTTTTCCAATCTCTTCCACCTCATAGAGCATCACCGCACACTCATAATTCAAATACAGACTTCTATAATCCAGGTTGATGGCTCCCACTACGGCAATCCGGTCATCGCTGACGAATACTTTTGAGTGGACAAATCCCGGCGTATATTCATAAATCCTGATACCGGCTTCTATAAGCTGTGCGTAATACGTATGCGCCAGGGCGAATGCATATTTTTTATCAGGAATATGGGGAAGCAGAAGCTTCACATCTACCCCTCTCCTAGAAGCGTAGAGCAGTGCCTGGAGAAGCTCATATCCTGGCACCAGGTAAGGGGTCATAATATGTACATACTTCTGTGCGCCGTTTAAGATTTCAATATAAACTCTCTCCGCTATACGTTCACTTCCAAAGGGGCTTGTGGCATAGGGCATGATAAACCCTTCTTCCCCGCTGAAGTCTCCCTTCATCTTTTCTCCCTGCCGCAGATAGATAGACAGGTTATCCAACTCCCCGGATGTCCCCCACATTTTCAGAAACATAGCTGTAAAGCTGGCCGCAGCGTCTCCCTGCAGCATAATTCCAGCATCTTTCCAGTGTCCAAAACGCTCTTTCCGGTTAATGTACTCGTCCGCCAGGTTTACTCCTCCTGTAAACGCAGTAACTCCATCCACCACAACTACCTTACGGTGATCCCGGTTATTATAATGGGTGGAAATCACAGGGTAAATAGGCGAGAAAACTTTACACTGAATTCCGCTTCCCCGAAGCAGATTGGGAAAATCATGGGGCAGATTGGACAGCTCATTCATTCCATCATACATGACCCTTACTTCCACGCCTTCCTCAACCTTTGCCTTCAAGATTTTAAAAATCGTGTCCCACATATATCCCTGAGAGATAATGAAATACTCTAAAAAGATATACTTCTTCGCTCGGCTCAATTCCCGCACCAGCGCTTCAAACTTTTCTTCTCCGCTGGGAAAATACGTTACCTTTGTGTTTTTGTAGACGGGATAATCCCCCACTTTTCTTATGTATCCCGCCAGCTGAGCCACTCGGCCTTCCCTAGCCGCCAGTTCCTCCAGCACTTTTTTATCCTGGGGTGTACAGCCCTTCGTTTTTTGGCCAATCTCCCGCAGATGCGCCTTCATATATTTTGTCCCGGGCTGCACCTCCACATAGAGATAAAGCAGCCCGCCGAATACCGGCAGAAGCAGTACCAGCGCTGTCCAGCTTAGCTGGAATGCAGGATTGTCCGTCCTATTTATAATTAAAGTAAAAATCAAAAATCCGAAAATCAGATATCCCCCGAAAAACCAGTGAACATACTGTGCCAAAATCCGAAGGCCCACAAACAACAGCAGACACTGAAGCAGAAGGCAGATTAAAAGAATACCAGTCCGGCCGAACACAACCTTCAATATTCCATTCTTCCCCTTTTTAAGAGATTTTCTGCTGATCTCATGCAGTTGATAATTCATACAGATAACTCATAACTCCTTTCCAACCCTTTGTGGCAGCTTTTATCCCCACATCAGTATATGAAACTAAATTCTGCAGCACTTTCTTATCCGCCCCAGTGCGATCCATGCAGAGCGTTTTGTTTAATAGGAAACGAAGTTTCCTAGATTAAACAAAAGAGGCTGCCGCATTAAACAGATTCAACGCTTCCTGATATCCGTGTTCACAGGAAACCATCGTAAGTTCAATGCGACAGCCCCATTATAGCATACTTGCCTTTCGCTGTCATTACCCTCCCCCGGCTGTACGTGCCGCCAAAGGGGGACTGGCCTGCTTTCTCTCATTTCTCATATGGGGCCATTTTCATGGCCGCCGTATAGCGCCTGCCTTTACATCGTACCTGTAAACGGCAGGGCCCGATACGTATCTACATATTTCTTTATATTGGATGGATTCACATATTTTTCCACTTCTCCATCATGAAGCACGATTAAAGTGGGAGCCTGCCTTATGCCAAACCGGCTGACCAGTTCCTGGTTTTCCTCAGCGTCTACCAGCGTATACGCTTCATTTCCCAGTATCCTCTTTGCAATTTTACAATTTGGACAAGTCTTTGTAGTAAAGAGATATCGGATCATCTCCTGTTCCTGTGCCGTCTCAATCTCCACAGGCCCATCCTCTTTCCGCGCTCTCTCTTCTATATGGCTCCAGCTCTTCTGCGCTTCCTGAATTCCTGAAGAACACGTTTTTCCCTCATCCTGTGTTTTTACTCTGTCTTCGTGTCTCTGATTGGAATAAGGAATATCATACAGCCGGCGATTTTCATATTCCTGAGTCTTTCCATCGTTCCAGTTCTGAACTGGCCGGTAGTAACCGGTAATTCTGCTGTAGATCTCCGTGCCTTTTCCGCATACAGGGCATACCTTCTGCTCACCTGCCAGATACCCATGTTCCTGGCAGATAGAATACGTAGGCGACAAGGTGTAATAAGGCAGCCGGTAATTCTGGGCGATCTTGCGCACCAGGGCTGCTGCCGCTTTCCAATCCGGCAGCCTTTCTCCAAGAAAGGCATGGAAGACTGTACCGGAAGTGTAAAGAGTCTGCAGCTCATCCTGAATATCCAAGGCATCAAAAACATCTGCCGTGTAGTCCACAGGAAGATGGGAACTATTGGTATAATAAGGCGTATCTCCCTTCTTGCCTGCAGTGATGATCTCAGGCCAGCGTGCCCTGTCATGTTTTGCCAAACGGTAAGCTGTGGATTCTGCCGGGGTAGCCTCCAGATTATACAGATCGCCATACTCTTCCTGATAGATTACCAGGCGTTCCCGCATATGGTTCAGTACATCCTTGGCAAACTGCTGTGTCTCAGTATGAGTCAAATCCTTGCGGAGCCAGCATGCATTCAGGCCAGCCTCATTCATCCCCAGCAGCCCAATAGTGGAAAAATGATTTTCAAAGCTTCCCAGGTAACGCTTTGTATAAGGGTAAAGCCCTTCTTCCAAAAGCTTTGTGATCACTTCCCGCTTAATCCTAAGGGATCTGGCTGCTATATCCATCATATGATCCAGGCGGTGGTAAAATTCTTTCTCACTGGAGGAAAGATAAGCGATTCTGGGAAGATTGATCGTCACGACTCCTACGCTTCCCGTACTTTCTCCTGAGCCGAAAAATCCGCCGGTCTTTTTGCGAAGCTCTCTCAAATCCAGCCTCAGACGGCAGCACATGCTCCGCACATCGCTGGGCTCCATATCACTGTTAATGTAGTTGGAAAAATAAGGCGTTCCATACTTGGAGGTCATGGTAAACAGCAGCCGGTTATTTTCCGTATCCGACCAGTCAAAATCCTTTGTGATGGAATAAGTGGGAATCGGATACTGGAATCCCCTTCCATTGGCGTCTCCCTCTATCATAGTCTCAATAAATGCCTTATTGATCATATCCATCTCTTTTTTACAGTCCTTGTAGCAGAAATCCATCTCCTTTCCGCCTACAATGGCCGGCAGCTCCGCCAGATCCGCCGGAACCGTCCAGTCCAGGGTAATGTTCGAGAAAGGAGCCTGTGTTCCCCATCGGCTGGGAGTGTTTACTCCGTAGACAAAGGATTCTATGCATTTCTTCACTTCCGGATACGTAAGATGGTCCGCTTTAACAAAGGGAGCCAGGTAGGTGTCAAAAGAGGAAAACGCCTGGGCTCCCGCCCACTCATTCTGCATAATACCCAGGAAGTTTACCATCTGGTTGCACAGAACCGAAAGATGCTTAGCAGGGGCAGATGTAATTTTGCCCTTAATTCCCCCAAGTCCTTCCTGGATCAGCTGCTTTAAAGACCAGCCGGCGCAGTACCCCGTAAGCATGGACAGATCGTGAATATGAAGATCAGCATTTCTGTGGGCGTCCGCAATCTCCTGGTCATAGACCTCGGAAAGCCAATAATTGGCAGTGACTGCCCCGGAGTTGCTGAGAATCAAGCCGCCTACAGAGTAGGTGACAGTGGAATTCTCTTTTACACGCCAGTCTTCCACCTTTACATAGCTGTTCACGATCTCCCTGTAATCCAGGATCGTGGACTTCATATTTCGGATCTTTTCCCTCTGTTTCCGATAAAGAATATACGCTTTGGCTACATCCGCATATCCAGCCTGAACCAGCACATGCTCCGCACTGTCCTGGATACTCTCCACGTCAATCTTGCCGTCCTTTATCTTATTCTGAAAATCCGCCGTCACCCGAAGAGACAACAGATCTGTAATGTCTGCATTATACTCCATCTGTGTGGCGTCAAAAGCCTTGGCGATCGCACCCCCGATTTTTGCAAGATCAAATTCTGCAACTTCCCCATCCCGTTTTACTACTTGAAACACTTTCCCATCCTCCCTTTTTAGTCTCGTCTGATAGAATTAATCTTCATGCTGTCGTAATGCTTAGTATATCATCCGTCAAAAGGGAAGTCAACGCAAAAACCACTATATATAGTTTCAATACTGCCGCAGACACTATATATAGTTTTGATTATTCACTTTATATTCAGATTATTCAAATAGGCTTCCTTTCCTGTCTCACCCTGTGTTCCTCTTTCTTTTGTTGGGAAATATCGGTATTTTTTAGGAGCACTATCTTCCCAGTGCTTTTCTGCTGCCCATAAATTTTCTGACTTTTTCCTCTGTTTTCTCGTTATTTTTTCATGTTTTTCCATAAATTTCCTTTGGAACGTATGCTTTTACCGCAATCCCCTCCGGCAGGTACTCTTCTGAGACCAGTTCTCCCCGGTTTCGGATTATCTGCAGAATCCCTCCCTGGCTGTAAGGGTACACCCTCTCAATGTAAATCTTCTGTCCTCTCAAAATCTCCTCCAGAGCCGCCTGAATCTGGTCAATCCCCTCTCCTGTTTTGGCCGAAGCGGGAATTGTGTACTCTGCATGAAAATCCCGGATCACCCTCTTTTCGTACAAGAGATCCTGTTTATTCAGCACCGTGATCACCGGCTTGTCACCGGCTCCCAGTTCCCTCAATGTCTCATACACCACATGCATCTGCATCTCTGCCTGGGAGCTAGACGCATCCGCCACGTGAATCAGCACATCTGCATAGACTGCTTCTTCCAGGGTGCTCTTAAAAGCATCGATCAGAGTATGGGGAAGCTTTCGTATGAATCCTACTGTATCTGTCAGAAGGATCTCCTGTTTTCCGCTGTGCCGGATCAGGCGGGTACACGTATCCAGCGTGGCAAAAAGCTTTGGATCCACCAGGGTATCTTCCCCGGTCATCTGACGGAACAAGGCGGACTTTCCCACAGAAGTGTAGCCTACCAGGGCCGCCGTGTATCTGGCGGATTTTTTTCTCTGTCCCCGGATCAGATCCCTGTGGCGCACCACCTGCTCCAGCTCCTGCTTCAAATGATGAATCCGTACCCGGATCAGCCTGCGGTCCATCTCCAGCCGTTTTTCTCCCGGGCCTCTGGTGCCGATCCCGCCCCCAAGCCTTGAGAGAGAATTCCCAAGCCCTGTAAGCCTGGCGGCTCTGTATCTTAGCTGTGCCAGTTCCACTTGGATTTTCCCCTCTCTGGAGACCGCATGCCTGGCGAAAATGTCCAGGATCAAAAGCGTACGGTCCATGACTTTACATTCCAATTCCTCCTGCAGATGGTTCATCTGAGCCGGTGATAGCTCATCGTCACAGATAATTCCCGTGGCATCCAGTTCCCATACTTTCTCCTTCAGCTCCTGTATTTTTCCTTTTCCTATATAAGTGGCCGGATGGACCTTTTCCCTTCGCTGAATGACTCTTCCAACTACCTGGGCACCGGCAGTCTCTGCCAGATCTCCCAGTTCTTTTAAAGATTCTTCTACATTCTCTCCATCCAGCGCTTCCACTCCTACCAAAATCACCTTTTCTTTAGTCTCACACTGTTCATGAAGCTCCATATAGCCCCTCCTGTTTTTCTACTATCCATTCTGAACAAAAAGAAACGTTTCTCCCCCTGGGGATAAAACCATTGTACACACACCGGAAAGCCTGTCAAGCGGAATCCATTACTTGTTTTTTATATCTTCCTGTACTATACTTGACTCTGGCATGTTTTTTTATTCCCGCAAGCAGGGAGTCAAGCATCTTCAGTCCCGGCAGCCTTCTCCTGCCGGCAAGGAACCATTCACCTTTTGCTTGCATGGAAATTGAGCGAGTGCCGCAGATCGCCCGCAGAAGACTGCGGATTCTTTAGATAAAGGAGTATCTATGGAAGAACAAATTAAAAAACTGGAGGATATGTCTTTGAATGCCTGGCCCTCCCACCAAATGGAGCTGTACGATGGCTGGATTCTGAGATTTTCCTACTTTTATACTCATCGAACGAACAGCGTAGAACAATTCGGGACTTCAACTCTGCCCTGGCGTGAAAAAATCCCCTACTGCGAATCTGTTTACCGGCGCTGGGGGACTCCCGCAATTTTTAAAATCAGCCCCCTGGTCTCAAAGGATTTTGACTATGTTTTAGAGAATCGCGGTTATGAGATCCAGCATATTACGAATGTAATGACGGTGGATCTGAATCAGGCCGACCTGACGTATCCCTGCACGGACACAGAGGTCAAAAGCCGGATCCCCTCTTATTGGATTGAGGGCCTTCTTGACCTGAAAAAAACCACTGACGAAACCCACCGGCTGATCGTCCCCTCCATGTACCGGGCCATCCCAAAAGATACCATCTGCGTATGCATATACCGGAATGATTCCATCATCGGAACCGGCTTAGGGATCCTGGATCGGGATTATGTTGGGGTCTATGCCATCCATGTCCATGATGACTTCCGCAGGCAGGGGCTGGCCAGACAGATCTGCACCTGCATACTTTCTGAAGGCCGAAAGGCCGGAGCCGCTCATGCGTATCTTCAGGTTACTTCAGACAATGAAAGAGCCTGCCGTCTGTACACTTCCCTCGGCTTTTCTCCTCTTTATACATATTTCTTCCGTGTCCGGCAGTCTTAACCGTCTGCCGGAATATCTATCCTCTCTCTTTGTCCTAACTATTTCGTAAATAGCACCGTATTTGGAAGTAATGAAAAGGAAAAAAGTATTAATCTTGTTTTATTCCTTTATTGTTACTTATTAATTTGTAAGCCAATGGCATTTCAACCGTATTCCTATACGTTCCAATGAGGTGTTACCATGGATGGACAACAGCTTATTATTGACCGGATTAAAGATTTATGCAGAGAAAAGAATATGTCCTACTATATGCTTTCTTACCGTTCTACCGTTCCCCTGACTACCCTGCTCCATATTCTGGATGGTTCTACAAAAAATCCGGGGATTTTCACTATTTTAAAACTGTGTAACGGCCTCGGAATTTCCATTATTGAATTCTTTGACACAGAAGAACTGAAAGATATCGAATATAATCTGGATTAAATCCTCCTTTACTACTTGACAAGGGGCGCATTTCATTTTATCATATGAACAGTTATTCATATGATAAATATAAAATGATGTTGAGGTCAAAAGCCCTCAACCATGATGCCTATGGATTGTTCCGTGCTGCGCACTCCCACAATCCTGCCCAATATTGGCATATCGTGGGATATACATCCCACTTTTATGCTCATATTGGGGTGGATCCCAAAGCCTTTCACCCACCTATGAGCAAGCTCATGTGGGCTTAGGCCTTTTGACCCTGGCATCATAAAATATGTTTATCTCTTTTTACCGGAGGTGGTCTTATGGAAAAAAAAATATATATTTTAGAAAATCTGGGCTGCGCCAACTGCGCTGCCAAAATTGAGCAGAAAATCTCTCGGCTTCCCGGTGTCTCCCAGGTGACTCTCACCTACGCCACTAAACAGCTTCGGCTTACGGCGGAAAATCCAGATGCTCTGCTCCCTGAAATTCAAAAAATCGCAAACTCCCTGGAGCCGGAAATTCTGATGGTAGAACGGCGCCGCAGCTCCCGCTCTCACGCCTCCACGGATGAGGCTGCGCACCATCATGAGCACGGTGAAGCCTGCTCCTGCGGACATGATCACGAGCACAGTCATGAGCATCATCATGACCATGGAGAAGCCTGCTCCTGCGGACATGACCACGAACATCATCATGAGTACAGTCATGAGCATCATCATGATCATAGTGAAGCCTGCTCCTGCGGGCATGACCACGAGCACCATCACGAGCACAGTCATGAAATCCCCCAGGAGTTTCCAGACGACGGGCGCCCCAAAAAAATATATACTTTGGAAAATCTTGGCTGCGCCAACTGCGCCGCCAAGATGGAAAAAAAGATCCGGGAGCTGCCGGGAGTTCACTATGCGTCTATTACCTACGCTACCAAACAGCTTCGGCTCTCGTCAGATAACCCTGAAGCTTTGCTTTCACAGATCCAAAACATCTGTTCTTCCATAGAACCTGAGGTAGTTGTAAAGGACAGGGAGCGCCGTCAGGCACCCGTTTCTTCCTCCGATACCGCTCCCTCCAGGCTGTCCGGTCATGGCAAGGAGATCGCCCTGGTAGCCGGAGGCGCCCTCCTTTTCATAGCAGGAGAAATCCTGGAACATTTCGCTCTCTCAGTACCCTCCCTGTGCGTTCTTGTGGCAGCTTACATCATTCTGGGGGGAAAAGTAGTTCTTACGGCTTTGCGCAATATTGGAAAGGGACAGATTTTTGATGAGAATTTTCTGATGAGCGTTGCGACTCTGGGAGCCTTCGCAATCCGTGAGTATCCTGAGGCAGTGGGCGTTATGCTGTTTTACAGAATCGGCGAGCTTTTTGAAGAAATCGCTGTCGAAAAAAGCCGGACCCAGATTATGGAAGCCGTAGATCTGCGTCCCGAAGTAGTTAATCTTTCCTCCGGCAGTGAAGTCCAGGTAATCCCGTCGGAAGAAGCAAGGGTAGGGGATCTTTTATTGGTACGCCCCGGTGATCGGATTCCCCTGGATGGAGTTGTGGTAGAAGGAGAAAGCCGCATCGACACTTCTCCAGTGACCGGAGAGCCAGTTCCGGTAAGGGCAGCGGCTGGAGATCCTGTCATCTCCGGCTGCGTAAACACCTCTGGCCTTTTAAAAATCAGAGTGGAAAAGGTTCTGGAAGAGTCCATGGTGACCCGGATTCTGGATTCCGTGGAAAATGCTGCAGCCAGCAAGCCTAAAATCGACCGCTTTATCACTCGTTTTTCTCGGATCTATACGCCTGTAGTTGTTTTTCTTGCCCTGGGAACGGCCATTCTTCCCTCCCTGGCAACTGGAAACTGGAATTACTGGGTATACACAGCTCTCTCCTTCCTGGTTATGAGCTGTCCCTGCGCCCTGGTTTTAAGTGTGCCCCTGGCTTTCTTCTCAGGTATCGGCGCCGGCTCTAAAAAAGGAATTTTATTTAAAGGCGGAGTCTCTCTGGAGGCCATGGCTGACATCAAAGCGGTAGTTATGGATAAAACCGGGACGATCACCGAGGGAAACTTTATCCTTCAGAAATCAGTCCCCTGCAGCTCCATCACAGAAGACCAGCTTCTGACGCTGTGCGCCGCCTGCGAGCTCTCCTCCACCCATCCCATTGGAGCAAGCATCCTGGGAGCCGCTAAAGAAAGGGGCCTTGCCATCCCGCACCCAGAAGCAGTTGAGGAAATTGCGGGATGCGGAATCCGTGCAAAGCTTGATGAAGGCGAGGTTCTCTGCGGAAACCGCAAACTGATGGAAAAATACAACGTTTCCTTGGAGAACTATCAGAATGCGGGCTTTGGAACAGAAGTCCTTGCAGCAAAGGATGGGGTATTTCTGGGATATCTTCTGATCTCTGACACAGTAAAATCCGGGGCAAAGGCCGCCATTGCCTCACTGAAGAGGCTTGGCATAACGACTGCAATGCTTACCGGCGATGCTATAGACAGCGCACAGGCAGTAGGCCGAGAGACAGGAATTGATGAAGTACACGCAAAACTGCTTCCCCAGGACAAACTGAAAAAGCTGGGAGAAATCCGCAGTCAGCATGGCCGTGTTATGTTCGTGGGAGATGGTATAAATGATGCCCCGGTACTGGCCGGGGCAGATGTGGGGGCCGCTATGGGAAGCGGCGCAGATGCCGCCATTGAAGCGGCGGACGCAGTGTTTATGACCTCTGATATGGCGGCAATTCCCCAATCTCTGGATATTGCGAAACGGACGAAACGCATTGCATGGCAGAATGTTGTTTTTGCCCTGGCTGTCAAGGTTCTGGTAATGCTTCTGGGACTTATGGGATACGCCTCCATGTGGCTGGCAGTATTTGCCGATACAGGAGTAGCCATTCTGTGTATTTTAAATTCCATCCGCATCCTGTACCGAAAGCTTTAATC
>DVGR01000243.1 GCA_018712605.1 Candidatus Choladousia intestinigallinarum | reverse complement strand
GGTATTTTAAAAGCCGAGGAAGCAGTGGAAAGGCTTCGCTATAATAAAGTAAACAACCAGGTGTCTTTCCATACGCCCCTTGCCCTGGAACACCTAACACTGGAATCCCGAAGGGAGGTTTCGTAAGCTATGGATGGAAAATATTTTTACAATAACAAAGATATCACGATGAACCTGTGTATCCAGATCCGGGACGTGATCGACATCATCAAGGAAAGGAGCCATCTTTCTTTCCAGGATGCCGCTGGAGCCTTTTACCATTCCAAGACGTATCAGGCTCTGCAGAATACCGAGAATACGCTTTGGGCGGAGTCAGCGGGCTATATTGCAGACCGGTTCTATGAAGAACAGGAACAAAAAGAATTACAGACAAACTGAATATTGAAGCACTATGTTTAAGAAGGGAACTACCTATAGGATAGGCGGTTCCTTTTTTTGTGCGGAAAGGAATGTGCATGAAATCTAATTATCAACCGAAAGAAACTATCCATAAACAAACTCACAGGAATGTTATCTCCTCTTTTACAGGGAAATACACATTTCTCAGCAATTTTTATCCGGCTCCTGTCACCTATATGGGCCAGACCTACGCCAATAATGAAGCCGCTTTCCAGGCACAGAAGACCAGCTGTGCGAAAGAGCAGCAGCAATTCTCTATTTTCCGCCTGCATAACCCGGCAGAAGCCAAAAAGCGGGGAAAGAAACTCACGTTGCGCCCGGACTGGGACAAGGTAAAGATTTCCCTGATGTATGAAATCTGTATGTGCAAATTTATGCAGAACCCGGAGCTGCGGGATGCCCTGCTTGCCACAGGAAACAGCCTTCTCATAGAAGGCAATACCTGGGGCGACTACTTCTGGGGCAAGGTCAACGGCAACGGAGAAAATCAGTTAGGGCTTATCCTGATGGATGTACGTGAAAAGCTGAAATGGAGTTTGGAAATGGAAAATGAAATTGCATGAAGGGGTGAATGAACCATGGAAGAAAAGAAGCAGACGGTCTTAACGCTGAAATTCATCGGCATAGATGATTTTTCCTGTCCCACATACCAGGATCAGTATAGCCGCTTATGGAAGGACCTTAACCTGGGACATTCCGAAAATCCGGACTTATATTCTGTTACAGGCAATGACATGGATGGGGAACCAGTATCTCCAATCCGACAGGAACATATCTTTGATCCGGAACCATTCCGGAGAAATCCGTATGAGTTCCAGTATATGCTGTTAAGCCGGATGCAGAGTGACTGTGAATATTTTCTCGGCTATGGGAACCGGAGTGTTACCATCTTATCCAGGAATGATCCGCAGCATCATATTGACCGTATGAAAGAATTATGGGAGGAGCTTCCTGCAGACGGAAAGCCGGAATGGCTGACCTGGGAGCAGCTTCTCACATACGAAAAAGCAATGTGTAACGAATAACCATAATGATTACGAAGGATCTTCCGGCCAGGGAGGTCCTTCTTTAGCAAAGGAGAACGATGCCTTATGAAAATTACGATCTATCAGATCATCCCGGAATTGGATCAGCACAGGCTGATGTTTATGCCGCTTTCCTATTTTCAAAAAGCCGGATATCCATCACCGCCCGCGGAAATTTATGAGTCTGTATTCTACGGAGAGACTGAAGTCACCACGCTGGAAGAAATCTACCGGATTTTTAACCGCAAAGATGAAGCGGATACCCGCTATCTGGAAAAGATTGGTTTTACCGGACATTCCATGTCAGTCTCTGACATTGTGGAAGTACAGGACTCGCCGGGAGAAAGCCACTTCTATTTCTGTGATACGTTTGGCTTTCCTCAAATATCATTTCAGAAAGAACGCACCATGCTGCCCGTCCAGAATCATGATTATATCTCTTATGAGCAGGTCAGCCGGTCCAAGTCCGGTTATCTGGCCTATATGGATAACAGCGGAATTTCTATTCATCCCTGTATCAAGGTTCAGCTCCAGCGCTGCAAATACAGTCAGTGCCAACTCGGCTACCGGCTCTGTTACCGGGAGAAGGAAGGGATACCTGCTCGGCAGAGAGAATTTCTGGAACGTCCAGTTGTCCTTCTGTTTGAGGACACGTTAGGGCCAGCTCCGGAAAATTTATGGTATCACAGCCCTAAACCTTCGGTTTGGATCTCCCGGCACCCGGCGCACAGCCCACTAAACCTGAAGCTGGTGGAAGAATGGTGCCAGAGCCAGAATATAACCTATGAATATCTTTAAGAAAGATGGGAGGAAAAGCTATGATCAAAGAAAGAAAAGGAAATCTGCTCCAGGCAGATGCCCCGATGATCGCCCACCAGGTTAACTGCCAGGGTGTCATGGGAGCCGGTATCGCCAGACAGATCCGGGAAAATCTCTTAACTGCAGGCCAGTATCGGGAATATCAGCAGCTCTGCAAAAAGAACAGGGAAGCCCTTCTTGGCGCCTGTTATCTGACGCAGCAGAAGGATTCGCTGCGCTATGTGGCACATCTGTTTGCCGAGAATATTCCCACAGGCAGAAGATTAGATACCGATTATGCCGCACTGAGACAGAGCCTGACTGCCATGATGTTCCTGGCAGCACAGCGGGAATTATCGCAGATTGCCATTCCCGGTTATCTGGGATGCGGGCTTGCAGGCGGTGACTGGGAAACGGTCTACAGCCAGATCCTTATGCCTCTGTTTTCCGAGTCTTGCTTTACCCTTACCATCCTGTACCTGCCGGACAGCATCCGGCGTCTCTGGACGGAATTTGGAGACATCACTATGAACCCGGAAACAGAATGTATTGAGCAAGCCTGGCACGGATTTTCATCCGGAACACACCGGGAAGAAATCTGGCACTGGTTTGAAGAGACATTTCAGAT
>DVGR01000242.1 GCA_018712605.1 Candidatus Choladousia intestinigallinarum | reverse complement strand
ACAGTTTTGTTTACAGTATCGATCTCCAGGTCGCCTACCCTGAGAACGGAGGTCAGATGGTTGGTATTTCTTCTGACTAAGACACGAATGC
The DNA here is from genome assembly GCA_018712605.1 of Candidatus Choladousia intestinigallinarum. GTDB lineage: Bacteria > Bacillota > Clostridia > Lachnospirales > Lachnospiraceae > Choladousia > Choladousia intestinigallinarum. The sequence continues at coordinate 12,661 of DVGR01000242.1, read as the reverse complement.
GCGCTAACAGCTCGTCATAAGAGAAAGGCTTAACCAAATAATCATCTGCGCCGCTGTCCAGGCCCAGCACCCGATCCTTTATATCGCTTTTTGCCGTGAGCAGAAGCACAGGGGTAGAAATTTTCCGCCGGCGCATCCATTTCAATACACTTATACCGTCCATTTTTGGAAGCATAATATCTAAGAGAACCAGATCATAGGAATATACGGATAGAAAATCCAAAGCAGTCTCTCCATCGCCGCAGGAATCCATAGAGTATTCTTTTTTTAGACGTTTCTCCAGAATATCACGGAGTTCTTTTTGATCTTCTACAAATAAAATTTTCAAAATATATCAAATCCCTCTGTTTTTTAATGTTATTCTAATTTTCGTATTGTATTATTTTACCATAGAAAGGAAGGAGGATAAAGAGTTATGACTAAGAAAAAGACAGTTCTATCGCTGCTGTTTACTGTTCTGGTTATGGCCATGGCATTTGGCGCTCTGAACGTCAGCGCCCGGGATGTCAAGCCGCGGAAAGTCAGTATAACGAGATCCAGTAAGACATTGTATGTGGGAAGCACATATGAGATTAATGCAAAGACGTCACCTTCTGATTCAGATGATGATTATTTGTATTGGTCTATTGTAAGCGGGAAAAGTGTCGTACGTTTTACCGACAGGGACCGTTATGATGATGACATTAAGATTAAAGCTTTAAAACCAGGTACTGCTAAGATACGCTGCCGTATCAGGGGAACAAAGAAGTATGACACCATTACCATTAAGGTAATACGCAAAAAGTACACATATGCATTTTATCGGGTGGGTAATGCTACTAAGACTGTAGAAGTTGGTGATGATTTCGAACTTAAAGTGAGAAAAACCAGCGGTCTGAAAGACAACGACCTGAAGTGGAGTATCCGAAATAAAAATATCTTAAGATTTGAAGACAGAGATATTACGGATGACGAGGTAGAGCTTGAGGCAAGGCGTACAGGTACTACTTATGTAACCTGCTATAACAAAAAAACAAAAAAGACAATTAATTATAAGATTAAAGTAATCCGGGAAAGAGACGATGATTGGGACGACGATGACGATGACGATCGCTATGACCGGGATGATGACGATGACGATGATGATTAAGGTTGTGTAGAGGTAAAAGGCTGCCGTATACAGGATTTTGTTCTTGTATGGCAGCCATTCGCTTTTATAAAAAGTTTTGTAATATGTTTACTGGGTTCGTATATCCTTTTTCTTCAGCCAAAGGATGCTGATCCCTGCAAACAGAAGAAAGAAGAAAAAAAGGCTTACAAAGAAGGGCAGGAGATTTGCAGAAAGCTGATCCTTATACTGATTGGAGTTCATCCCTGCCACCATCAGGGAGTAGGGCCAGTACATGCTCAGCCCTTTATTACTTAAAAGGAAACCGGCAATGCTTCCGCAAAGAGCAATGCCGATAGGGAGGGCAAAGCTGCGGATCATCATGGAGAGACAAAGCTGCAGCGTTCCTACTGCACCGGCCGCCAATGTTCCCCTAAGCAGCCAGAACAGAATTTCTGCGGGCATAAATCCAGGCAGCCCGGACAGTTTTCCGCAGAGAAAGAACAGGCATCCAAGCCAGAGCTGGGTGATTACCGTGACTTTAAAGATCACCGCCAGTTTTCCAAAAAAGATGTCACTGACAGGAACGGGCATGGTCATAATCTTGTTCCAGTTATTGTTCAGATGCTCCAGACGCCACAGATAGGAGGCGTAGAGGGCGATCAGCGGGCCGTAGAAAATACTGGCATAAAAGAGGGAGAGCTGAGTCCAGAGAGAATACCATCCGCTTTTCAGAAGCTCTAGATTTTGGAGATAATTAAAGGTTCCCATGATGGCCGGAATAATGGGGATCAGAAAGCAGGCGCTCCAGATCACGGAACGGCGAAGTTTTTGGTTTTCACATTGAATACAGCGGCAGAGCATATCTTACACCTCCCTTTTCTTTTTGAAAATATACAGTTCTGTCAAAAACAACAGAAGAGTTGCAGCCAAAAACCCCAGGAAAAGCTCTATGGGGAAATCCGTGTAATAGTAAACCCAGGAATCCCCCTGGGAGGTTACGGCGCCCTGGGAAAAGATACCGAAATAGCCCCAGAGAATCAGCATATTGATGTTCTTTGGAAAGAACATGGAGAAGAATCCTAAAAAGGTGCCGCCCAGTCCTACGATCAGTGGAAGAATCTGGTTGTCGCACAAAAGGGAGAGCAACTGCTGAATTCCTAAAATTGCGGCACCCACTGCGGTGACGGACAAAAAGTGGAACCAGAAAATGCTGCTGCTTTCCGGAAACGTAAAATCAAATATTTTGCCGGCCAGAAGTATAGCCAGAGTTTCTTCGGCTGTGAAAAACACAAGGTATTTTAAGCCACAGAGATATTTGATTACGTAGAAAGTTCCAGGCCGCTCTAAAGTGAAGAGCAGCTTCAGCGTATTTCCCTTTATTTCCATATCGCACAGGCGGCTGGCGATGACGGCCACCATGATAGGAATGATAATAGCGTTGGTCAGAGTCAGGGAGTATAGTGCGATGGCATATCCCATGGGACGTTCAGAGGGGGCCAGGGTAGTGAAGGTGCGCCCGTTCCACAAAAGCAGGATCACCAGGAATCCCAAAGGAACTGCCCACAGCATACGGTACCTGCATTTATATGTTTCAGCTTTTGCAAAAGAGGCCAAGCCGGTTTTTTTCATAAGCTCACCTGCTTTCCCGTTAATTTAAGGAAGATTTCTTCCAGGCTCAGATTTATCTCTTCCAGACGCAGAAGACCCATATGGTTTTCAAAGAGCAGCCTGCCGCACCGGAGGATCCTGGCATCCTCGGTAGTGTCCAAGATAAGAGCGCCGGAGGAAGGTTCCAGAGATATTTCTATCCCAGCTTTTTTCAGCAGGGCGTAAGCTTCCGGGTTATTTGTTGTTATAAGCTTCATTTTTCCACGGCTGTGAGCGTGGAGGCTGGAGAGCGGCGCCTGGAAAATCAGTTCTCCGTGGTTGATAATTCCCACATCTGTGGCCATCTGGTCGATTTCGCTGAGAAGGTGGCTGGAAACCAGAATGGTAATGCCATACTGTTGGGGAAGGGAGCAGATCAGCTCCCGCATTTCCTGAATGCCTGCAGGATCGAGGCCGTTGGTGGGTTCATCTAGGAGAAGGAGTTTTGGGTTTCCCAGAAGCGCCGCAGCCAGGCCCAGGCGCTGTTTCATCCCCAGAGAATAGTTTTTGGCTTTTTTCTCCTGCTGGTTTTTCATGCGGACGATTTCAAGCACATGGTCAATTTCTTTTTCATCCGCCCCTTTCAGACGGCATACAATCTGAAGGTTTTCTCTCCCGCTTAAATGACCGTAGTAAGAGGGGGATTCAATCAGTGATCCTGTCTGCCGGAGGATGTCCAGGCGGTTTGAAGAAGAGATTTCCCTTCCCATAATGCGGATAGATCCGGCAGATGGCTTTACCAGGCCTAAAAGCATTTTCATAGTGGTAGACTTGCCGGCGCCGTTTGGTCCCAGAAAGCCGTAGATAGAGCCCTCAGGAACATTCAGATTTAAATTTTTAATTACATTTTTCCCACCGTACTGTTTGGTGAGGGACTTTGTAGCAATCATCATTCCCATAAGTTTTGTTCCTTTCCTGATTTGATAAGGCTATTTTAGCTTACGGGTCTTACGCTAAGCTGAACCAAGCCTTATTTTTACCTTAATTTCAAAAAAGTTCTTTAAAGGAAATGTCCAGTCCATGATATAATTCATTAGGAAAGTATCAGATTCAGAGCAATAACCGCAGGTCGGCGCTATGTCCGCGTCGCGGAGGACCGGCGGCATTCTTGAAATAGGAAAAGAGGGAAAGGATGAATCTTTACAGCAGCAAAATTTTGATTATAGATGATAACAGGGAATTGGGGGAAATGGTGACGAGAATTCTGAAGCGCAGCGGATATCAGACGGTGCTCTGGGCCGGATCCTGCATACAGGGAATGTCCGTTTTTAAGGAGGAGCAGCCCCAACTGGTACTCCTGGACGTGATGCTCCCAGACGGTGACGGCTTTTCCTTATTTCGCAGGATCCGGGATCTGTCGGAGACGCCGATCCTATTTCTTTCGGCGAGAGATGAAGATAATGACCGTCTCTTCGGCCTGGGACTTGGGGCGGACGATTATATAACAAAGCCCTTTCTTCCCCAGGAGCTGATTCTCAGGGTGGGAGCGGTGCTGAAGCGTACGTATTTTTCCCAGGGAATGCAGGTATCATCGGCCAGGGAAGAGCGGCTGCTTCTCGGAAAGCGCACCGTTTCTTTTTCGGATGCCACGGTTTCCTGGGAGGGAGAGACGGTGTCGCTTACAGCCAAGGAACTGCAGCTTTTAAAAAAGCTTAATGAGAACAGAGGCAATATTGTCACCTTTGACGCCCTGTGTTTTTCGGTTTGGGGTGATCCCTACTATGGATATGAGAATACCTTGATGGTGCATATCCGTCACCTGCGGGAAAAGATTGAGGAAAATCCATCTTCACCCCAGTGGATTCTCACGGCGAGAGGTTTGGGCTACCGGCTGGCTGCAGAGAAAAAAACTGTGTCAATGTAAAAGGGATGGGGGAACGTAAAGTGAAAAGCTTATTTAGGATTGTGAGAAGATATACCCTGAACGCTCTGCTGATTACCTTAGCCGTTCTGTCGTTTAATGTGGGAGCCTTTATTTTTATTTCTTACAATGTGGGAAGGGGAAATGAACTGACAAGCACCCTCAGGGAAGACCTCTCTGATGTTATGGAGAAGTTTGAAGAGGCAGGAGGAACCTATACGCTCTCTCAGGAAGGCTGCGAGATTTTAGAAGAAAGGGACTCTGAATGGGGGATGCTTCTGAATCAGGAGGGGACAGTGGTGTGGGAGTGGAATCTTCCAGGAAATTTTCCCAGGCAGTACTCCTTGAGCGACGTGGCCAGCTTCACCCGCTGGTATTTCCAGGATTATCCGGTAAGGGTGTGGGGAGGGGAAGGACGACTTCTGGTAATCGGAATGCCAAAGAGTTCCCAGGTGAAACTGAATCTGGTATATCCCGCATCCACGATCCGTTCTGTTCCCAGGCTGATTCATATATTCCTTGTGCTGAATATCTTTCTATTGATTGGAGTATCTTTCTGGCTGGCCTTCCGGTTCTACAGATCACTGAAGCCGGTGGCGGAGGGAATCGACGCTCTGGCAGAGAGGGAGTATTCGGTGGTTCCAGAGCGGGGCGCCACCAAGGAGCTGGCGCAGAAGCTGAATAAAGCCTCCCATATTCTTCAGGTACAGGAAGAAAAGCTCCGGCAGAGAGATGATGCCAGAACCACCTGGATTTCCGGGGTTTCTCATGATATACGCACGCCTCTGGCGCTGATTTTGGGAATCTCCGATGAACTGTCGGCGGATCAGGAGCTGAGTGAGAGCCAGCGGAGGGCTGCGGAACATATTAAAAGCCAGAGTCTTCAGATCAGACAACTGATTGCGGATCTGAACCTTACCTCCAAGCTGGAATATAACGCCCAGCCTCTGCGGATTTCCCAGTACAGGCCGGCGGCGCTGATCCGGGAAGCTGTGACAGAATACTATAACGGAGGGCTGGATGAAACGTTTTCTATACAGATTCATATGGGAGACAAGGAAGAAGAGCTTCTCCTGGAAGGGGACAGGGCTCTTCTGAAAAGAGCCCTGCAGAATGTAATCGGAAACAGTATCCGCCACAATCCCGGCGGAGCGGAGATAGATATCTGCCTGAAGGCGGAAAAGGATATGCTGATTTGGGATTTTATGGACTCGGGAAGCGGAATTCCCGGGCGTGTGGCGAAACTGGTAAACCAGAACCGTCAGGAGGCGGATATACACATTATGGGGCTGAGAATCGTACGGCAGGTTCTCTTGGCCCACGGAGGCCGCCTTACCTTTCCCATGAATGGAAAGGGAACCTATGGGGTTCGTTTTCTTCTGCCGCTGAAAGGATAAATGGCATCAGGGGCAATTCGCCCCTGCATCATGGTTAAGATTTTAGAGTTACATTTGAAAGGAGCGTCCGTCCAGAGAAAGGCCGGCCAGGCCGGAGAGCCTTATGAGGCCTGTGGTGGCAATGGAAACGGTGCTTTCCACATGGATGAAATCCGTAACTCCCCGGTCAAAGAGGATATTAGCCTGAGCCGGGAATTCTTCGTCCCCGTCCCAAAAGAGAAAGCGCACAGGGATGCATTCAAAAGCTTTGAGCTGATAGCCGGCATCAGAGTAAGGAAGGCGCAATCCGCCTAAAGCTTCACAGGCGCTTATAAGTTCCTGCGTGTGACCTGAGAACGTTCGGGCAAAGGGCAGCAGATTCCCTTTTATAAAAGCGGGGCCGAAGGGCCTGGCATCCTTAAGCTCCTGGAAGGGAACCCAGTCGCCGGTCAGAGCCGCCCCTTCTTTGGCATACCCCAAAAGTGTATAAATGTTCAGGCGGAGGGTGGGGGGCACTTCAGCCGCCCCTTCCATTTCACGTATTTTCCCCGTACTTTTTTCAATTCCATATTTTACGCCGAAATGATACAGAGTCAGGTATTCCCCCTCAGAAGTCAGCTCCGGTATACGTTTAAACAGCAGCTCCGGGTCCATCTCTAAAAAGCGGCGGCTCCACTCCTGGCAGACAAGTTCATAATTCGATATTTTTTTATTATCCATAATCGCCTCCATGCGGCGGAATGACCCGCCATCCTCCATTCTGTCTTGTGCTTTTCATTCTAACATGGAGAGGATGTTTCAGCAAGCTGTTGCAGATCAAGGGTTCCGCATAAATTGTACTATTCGCAGAATCATTAAAAGATTGGCTTGTAATGACTGAAACAAAAAGTTATACTGATTATGATACAGTTATTTGGGAGTTCCTTTGGGAAAGGAGACACACATGAGAGGCGAAAAAGAGATGATAGAGCTGATCAAGGCCACAGCTCTTGGGGACGACAATATCCGGGCGGCCTATCTGGAAGGCTCCAGGGCAAATCCTTCTGTGCCCCGGGATATTTTTCGGGATTATGACGTGGTGTATATTGTAAAAGATACGAAACCCTACCGGGAGAACCGGGGATGGATTGACCGCTTTGGGGAGCGGCTGTATATGCAGTATCCAGAAGAAAATGCGGAATATCCCTGCGATGTGGAGAACTGCTATGGCTGGCTGATGCAACTTGCGGACGGGAACAGGCTGGACCTTCATGTGTGTACGGAACCATACGCCCTCTCCAAGCTTGAGCTGTATGAGACGCTGGTAGACAAAGATAAAATTATGCCGGAAGAGCGGAATGACAATGTAAAACGATATTGGATCCTCAGGCCCCAGGAAAAGAGATTCCAGGATGTGTGCAATGAATTCTGGTGGTGCATGAACAATGTGGCCAAGGGACTGTGGAGAGAAGAACTTCCCTATGTGCTGGACGTAACGGATTTTCACGTACGCCCTATGCTGAAGCAGATGCTGGAGTGGAAGATTGGCTGCGGAACCGACTTTTCTGTCAGTGCCGGAAAGATGGGAAAATATATGGAGCGTTTTTTGTCCGGGGATTGCTACGCCAGATTTTTGGATACTTATGGAAGGGCTGATACAAAGTCCCAGTGGCAGGCTGCTTTTATCATGTGCGATCTCTTCCAGGAAACAGCATGTGAGGTGGCGGAGGCCTTGGGATTTTCTTATAATCAGGAAGAGGCCAGGAACAGCCGATGGTTTTTGGAGCATGTGAGGACTCTGCCGAAAGATGCGGCGGAGATCATCCAGACGGCAAACAAAACATCAGAAAAGGAGAGGCAGATTTGAAAATTTTTGAGAGAGAACAGATGGCGGACGTTACTCTGAAAAAAGGAGAAGGGCGGCTTCTGAAGGCCGGCGGCATGTGGATTTATGACAATGAAATTGCCGCTGTCCAGGGGACGTACGAAAACGGAGAGATTGTGAGGGTAAAGGATTTTGACGGCTATCCTATGGGAAAAGGCTATATAAACGATCATTCCAGAATCAGAATCCGTATGCTGACCAGGAAAAAGGATACGGTAATCGACGAGGCCTTTTTGGAAATGCGGCTGCGGGACGCCTGGGAATACAGAAAGTCCACCGTAGATACTTCAAGCTGCCGGCTGGTATTCGGGGAGGCAGACTTTCTGCCGGGGATCGTAATAGATAAATTTTCTGACGTGCTGGTAGTGGAATCCCTGGCCTTGGGCATTGACAGGATGAAAGAGACTCTTTTGGATCTTATGAAGAAGATCCTCCGGGAGGACGGTATTTCTGTTCGGGGTGTTTACGAGAGAAGTGATGCGAAGGTACGGCTTCAGGAGGGGATGGAACGAAAGACAGGGTTTTTAGGGGACCCCTTTGACACTAAAGTTCCCATTGTGGAGAATGGGGTAAAATATTTGGTGGATGTGGCAGAAGGGCAGAAGACAGGATTTTTCCTGGATCAGAAGTATAACCGCCTGGCCATCCACAGGCTGTGCCGGGATGCCAGGGTACTGGACTGCTTTACCCATACCGGCTCCTTTGCCCTGAATGCGGGCATTGCCGGAGCCAGGGAGGTTTTGGGAGTGGATGCCTCAGAGCTGGCCTGCGGACAGGCCAGGGAAAACGCCGTGTTGAACGGACTTCAGGACAGAGTAAAATTTCAATGCGCTGATGTCTTTGAGCTTCTGCCCAGGCTGGAAAGGGAAAAGCAGCTTTTTGACGTGGTGATCCTGGATCCTCCTGCGTTTACCAAATCAAAGAGTTCTATAAAAAATGCGGTAAAGGGATACAGAGAGATCAACCTGCGGGCCATGAAGCTGGTGCGTCCCGGGGGATATCTGGCCACCTGTTCCTGTTCCCACTTTATGGATTATGAGCTGTTTACCAAGACCATCGGACAGGCGGCTCAGAATGTCCATAAGCGGTTAAGACAGGTAGAATTTCGCACCCAGGCGCCGGATCATCCCATTCTGTGGGCTGCGGATGAGTCTTACTATCTGAAATTCTATATTTTTCAGGTATGCGATGAGAAATAGAGATAGGCAGTCTGGTTCGCTATGCCTCTGACCGAGGCTGCGGCAGCCGTCTATGTAATATATAGTATGCTCCGATATACGAAGGAATTGGAATAATGCTTTTGCGGATTGCGGATTGGCCGAATGCATAAACTGTCTTCTATAGGAGATCTTAAGGGTAAAAGAACAAGGGAGACAGCAAATGGAATCTATATGGCGCAAAACGCATGAACGAAAGAAAAATCCGGCGCTGGAGGGTGAAATGGAGACAGAGGCGGTGGTGATCGGCGGCGGTATGGCAGGAATTTTAACTGCATGGCATCTCCAGCAGGCGGGAATCTCTGTGGTACTGCTGGAGGCAGGCCAAATCGGGGGAGTCCAGACGAAAAATACGACTGCCAAGATTACTTCGCAGCATGGAATGTTCTGCCGGGAATTCATTGAAAAAAAGGGAGAAAAAGCGGCGGAAAAATACGTGGAGGCCAATCAGGCCGCAGTTGAAGAATACAAAAGGATCGTAAAGCAGAAATCCATAGCCTGCGATTTCGTGGAGTGCGATGCCTACGTCTACTCCAAGGATGGAGAAAAGCTGCGGCAGGAGACAGAGGCGGCCCGGAAGCTGGGAGTGAATGCATCCATTGAAAAGGAACTTGAAATACCGGAAGACTGTGCCGGTGCAGTGCGCTTTCCCGGCCAAGCCCGGTTTCACCCGCTGAAGTTTATAGAGGCGCTGGCAGAGGAACTGACTGTCTATGAAGATACCCCGGTTAAAAAGGTGGATGAGCATCTGATCTTGACAGATTGTGCTAGAGTGAAGGCAGGAAAAATTATCTTTGCCACACATTTTCCTTTTATTGATTTCCCGGGCATGTATTTTGCCAGGATGCATCAGGAGCGTTCCTATGTACTGGCCCTGGAAAATGCAGGAAGCCTGGAGGGCATGTATATAGGAGAGGGGAAAGATACCTTGTCTTTTCGACAGTATGATAAATACATTCTTCTGGGCGGGCAGGCCCACCGCACAGGGGAAAATCGTGAGGGAGGCAGGTACGCAAAACTGAAGGAGGAGGCCGCAAGGCTCTATCCTGGAAGCACCGTGGCTGCTCAGTGGTCTGCACAGGATTGTATTACAGCGGACGGTATTCCCTTTATCGGCCAGTATGCTTCAGACCGGCCGGATTGGTTTGTGGCTTCAGGATTCCAGAAGTGGGGGATGAGTTCTTCTATGGTTTCTGCCATGATACTTACAGATTTGATATGTGGAAGAGAAAACCCGTATGCGGAGATCTTCGCTCCGGGAAGATTTTCCTCTGAGGAGCTGCCGCAGATTATGAAGGATGGTGGAAAGGCCCTAAAAGGGCTGGCAAAACGGTTCTTCCAGCTTCCAGGGGAGACGGCAGAAAGCCTGCAGCGGGGGCAAGGGGCGGTGGTGGAGACGCCTCAGGGGAAGGCTGGCGTATATAAAACGGAAGAAAATACTATTTGCCAGGTAGATACCGTATGCCCTCATATGGGCTGTGAGCTGTCCTGGAATCCTGATGAACGATCCTGGGACTGTCCCTGCCACGGGTCACGGTTTGACTGCCGGGGAAATTTGCTCAACGGGCCGGCCCAGGAAGGAATTCAGCATGAGTGACTATTTTTGATTCAGGATTGCTGCGGTTTGGACGGCAAATATTCTACAGCCTGGTTTCTTCCGCTGCTCTTGGCCAGATAGAGAGCCTTGTCCGCTTCATGAAGGAGCCTGCGAAACTCCAGGTCATCTGTCATAAGCCCCGTGGAATATCCGATGCTGACGGTAAGACTTTTTCCTGGACAGGCAGAAGGGATTCCCAGAGCTTCGATATGGCTGCAGAGATTTGAAGCCAGGCGGCCTGCCTGACGGCTTTCTTTCTGTGTCAGCAGACATAAGAATTCTTCTCCGCCGAAACGGAAGGTAAGCGGATTTAGCTCCAGAAGGGCATCCGCCACCTTTTTCAGACACTCATCCCCGGCGACGTGCCCGAAAGCATCGTTGTATTCCTTGAAATGGTCAATGTCTAGGATCAATACTGCGGCTTTGGCTGTGCCGCCGGAGAAAAATTTCTCCTTCCATTCATTCAAGTAATTTCGGTTCCAAAGTCCCGTCAGAGGATCATGATTTGCTATATAATTCAGTTTTTCACTCTGTTCTAGGATCATTTTATTTTTTTCTTCTATTTCCAGACGATTCAGAAACTCCCGGCGGAGAGAACTGAAGCGGTGGAGACTGATAAACTGAGCCACCAGGGTAAGACCTATGGAGTTTACGCAGACACCGTATGTGTCCTTAATCTCATTTAGGTGCATTCCCAACAGTCCGGTCAGCAAAACCGCTTCGCTGAGAATAAATACAGGGATGGAAATTTTTGGTCGTATGTAGATCAGTCCTGCTACATAGACGGCTGACGTCATGTAAATACTCAGATTATCGGATACCCTCTGATCATACAGAGTCAGGCAGGCAGACCAGAAAAGGAGTGTGCAGCCAAAGAGGGAATACAGATTGAGAAGCCGTGAAAAGTTTTCCTCGTTTTTTGAAGTCCATAGGAGTCCTGCGGCGCCAGCGCCTGCGCACAGCAGCACCATAGCCGCATACAGTCCCATATATACTTTGCTGGCCTGAGAACTCAGGCGAAAATCTGTATAATAGAGAACGTAAGAAATATTATAAACCTGAAAAAGCAAGACAAAAATAAGCGCCGCCCAAAAATATTTTCCGGTTTTTTTCACAGTCTTTTGGCGGAAGAGGGATTCCTGTTCCGCTGTCATAAAAAGCTCTTTTTTATTATATATCATGATATTTTTATACTCCTAAATATCCGTGTTGTCAGATACGCTCTGGCTTTTGATTATAACATTGTATAATCTGTTTAACAAGAGACAAGATCATCTGTGTCCGGCTGCCCCCAGGAGATAGAAGCAGTGGCGGACTGGTTCCCTATCTGATATAATACGAATATTCAGGGCTGCTTTTTAGGAGGATAGCGGGATGATAGAGATTCGATACATACAGGAGGCGGACAGAGAATTCTGGTATACTCTTGACCGTCACCTTCCAAGCAAAGAATTTTCAAGAAAAGTTCGGGATAAGGAAGGCTATATTCTCACAGGCAGAGAGGGGCCAGTGGGAATCTTGAGATTTAATTTTTTCTGGGACAGCATTCCTTTCTGCACAATGCTCTACGTAAAGACGGGACAGCAGGGGAAGGGGTATGGAAAAGCGTTGATGCAGAATTGGGAGAAGGATATGAAAGCCCAGGGCTATGGTCTTTTACTGACGTCAACGCAAGTGGATGAAACTGCGCAGCATTTTTACAGGAAACTTGGCTATAAAGACTGTGGGGGGCTGCTTATGGACATTCCGGGATATTCGCAGCCTATGGAATTGTTTCTGGCTAAAAGGATAGGAAGTGACGGAGAGGAAACATGAAAATGAAAAATGTTAGAAAGAAGAGGAAAAGAAAAGGAGCCGGAAGGGCGGCACTGTTTGGCCTGGGAGCTGCGGTACTATTGGCAGGGGGGCTGTCTGCGGCTTTTTTCTTGTATATTCAGCGGGATAATGGTGAAAAGCCCCAGGAAGTTCTGCAGGAGTATATGGACTGCATCGAAGCTGGGGATTATGAG
>DVGR01000241.1 GCA_018712605.1 Candidatus Choladousia intestinigallinarum | reverse complement strand
CGTCTTGCGAACCATCCCTTCAGAGATAAAGGCAATCCTATACTTTGTGATAGGATTCAGGAGCTGTATGCAAAATATATGAATTATACTACCCCGCCAGAAGAATATAGGCCCATAGATGCAAAGGAAATCGCAGAAATTCCTGTCAAATACGGCTTTACAGACATAAAATATGAATTGTTCAAAAGAACCAGAACCTTTTCCTCCCAGGAATATATTACTTTATTAGGAACCTATTCTGACCACATTGTCCTTGAAGAACACATAAGGGCAGAATTCTTCTCAAAAATTCAGGAGGCTATCGATTCCTGCGGCGGAAAAATCACCATATATGATACCCTGGATTTGCAGCTTGCCAGAAAGCCTTGACTTTTCAGCTCCTTACGGCTGTTTTCATTAAAAAGGATTGGTGCATCACTGCACAAAGTGCTTTTTTATGGCATAAAAAATCCTCCCTCAGCTTCTGGCTTTGGGAGGATTTATCATATTCTTTATGGGCGAATCTGAATTTAACTTCTCTTCAGGAAATCCGGAATCTGGATATCCCGCTCCTGTACCCGGCTTTCCGGCATCCTTACGGATGATCCCGGCTGTGCCGCCGGTCTTGCCTTAGGCGCCGCTGCAGAGGGAGTTGTCCTCTGGAAAGGAAGAGTATTGGAAGTCTTGCTGTCCCTCTTCATGAAATTGAAGTCCGGTACAGAACTTCTTGTTCTGGAAGAAGTCTTCTCCGGCTGAGCATTCACATCCTCAAGCCCTGTGGCGATTACAGTAATGCTTGCCTCATCCGCATATGTGTCGTCATACATAGCACCAAAGATGATGTTGGCTTCGTCTCCTGCCATCTCCTGTACATAGCTTGCCGCATCGTTGGCGTCCATGAGGGAAATATCTCCAGAAATATTAATAATCACGTGGGAAGCACCCTCAATGGTGGTCTCAAGAAGCGGGCTGGCTACGGCCTGCTTCACTGCTTCAAGAGCCTTGTCGTCTCCCTTAGCCTGTCCAATACCAATATGGGCGATGCCCTTATCCTTCATAACAGTCTGTACATCTGCAAAGTCCAGATTGATCAGAGCCGGCAGATTAATCAGATCGGTGATGCCCTGTACTGCCTGCTGCAGCACTTCGTCTGCTTTCTTCAGAGCTTCCGGCATGGTGGTTCTCCGGTCTACGATCTCAAGCAATTTATCATTTGGAATTACAATCAGGGTATCTACATTCTCTTTCAGACGTTCGATTCCCGCAAGAGCGTTATTCATACGAGTCCTGGCTTCAAAGCGGAAAGGCTTGGTGACAACGCCTACTGTGAGGATTCCCATTTCCTTGGCAATCCCTGCCACCACAGGAGCTCCTCCTGTACCGGTACCGCCGCCCATACCACAGGTTACAAAGACCATGTCAGCACCCTGAATCGCCTGGCGGATCTCCTCTGCGCTTTCCTCAGCGGCCTGCTGTCCTACTTCAGGCTTAGCGCCAGCGCCCAATCCCTTCGTCACTTTCTCGCCGATCTGAATCGTAGTCGGCGCTTTACACAGAAGAAGCGCCTGCTTATCGGTATTGATCCCGATAAACTCCACTCCCCCGATTGTATCTTCAACCATTCTATTAACTGCATTATTTCCGGCGCCGCCAACTCCGATCACTATAATCCGTGCAGCGGATTCCGTTTCATTTGACATAATCTCTAACACCGTGTTTCCTCCTTTTTGTAGCTGTGCGCTCCCCTTCCCATCAAGTCTTAACGGATCACACTCTTTATTTATACTTCCTCATTACGGTGCATCGCATATCTTCCCCTATTTTCACCGTACTATATCCTATAATATAGGTATTTTCTTAATTTAGCAAGACCCATTTTGAAAATAATTCTTCTATGTAAAATTTTTATACTAAATCGGAACGTCAGGATATTTTTCTCTTATTGTCTCCAAAGTCTCTGCATAAAAGATTTCATAATTTTCTAAAGCCTCGTCCCAGCTCTCATACCCATCCTCGCCCCGGTGATCCTCAACTTCTGATGTCTCCCCCAGTGTTTCATAGAGATAATCGGAAAAATAGTCTGAGAAGGCTCTGGCTCCTTTTGCGTTCAGGTGTTTCGTATCCATCAGATCCGTGCCGCCTATACCTGACTCTTCCAATACCTCCGGATCATTAAAGTTAAGAACCGGGTAGCCCCTGTCTTCTACATATTCGGACAGCGCATTCAAAACCTCCTGTACCTCATCTTCCAGAGCGGAGGGCATTTTTACAAAGACTACCTCAATCCCTTTCTCTTCTGTATAGTCAAAAAATTCTTCCAAAAGGTCTGTCTGCATCTCCGTCAGTTCTGCCGATTCCGTATAGGGCTTCAGTTCTACCTCCTGGTCAATCACCGTAGTTCTTTCCAGATCATAGACCCCCTTCATCTCACTTTCCGGCCAGATCACGTCCTCCAGATAAAGGCCCTCTTCCGTTAGCCTGGAGTGAAACTGAAGCAGTGGAAAATAGTAGGAAAGGCGGTTGACCCAGGAACTGTCAATCCGTCCCGGATAGTACTGATCTGTCCACTCTAAAGCCTTGGCAATAGCCTCCGTTCGGTTTTTCGACCACCTCATGTGATCCGTGATATTTCTTATTCTGGATCCGTTGGTTTTCAGCACTCCTTCTCTGAGCCCGTGAAGATCCACCACTACAAAGGAAAGATCTTGATATTTTAAAACCTCTTCTATCAGATATTTTGTCAGCACAAAGGGCTGACCATCCGTGGACATAGGATATATGGTCATCCCATATTTTTCCCAGGCAGACAGAGACACCCAGCCGCGGCTGACCAGGCTGGTTCCAAGAAATATTCCATCCCAGGTATTCTCTTCTTCTGTGTATAATGCCTGGAAACGCTCCGTAGTCTGGGACATATCCTCATCCTTTGGGATGCGCATAACCGTGTTAAACCCTGCAATCAGCGCTCCTGTAAGGATAAAAAAAGCAAGGCAGCGCAGAAACTGTCTCCTGGTCATTGATGATCTCTTCCTTTCTGTTGCAACAAATATTTTTTTCTTCCCCATCCTCTCCCAGACTCGTCTGCTCGTGTTGGGGAAGGATGTCTCCCACGTATGTCGGAACTGGTGATCAGAACTGTTGGTAGACGAATTCGGCGGCTGAATAGCCGGGGCCGTAGTGGCCGAAAAGTACCAGCATCAGGATAGCTCCCAGGTAGAAGGCCCAGCGCAGGGGAAGCTTCCACTGTGATACTCTTTCTCTTACCTTTCCTCCCCGTTCCTGATAGACTCCCACTCCAAAAATGAACAAAGTAAGAAGAAGCATAAAAAGATAATCCTTTTTCCCAAGGCCGAAGCTCAGAAGTGTTCCGTCCGTGAATATCTCAGGGTTCCAGACAGTAAAGGCGCTTTTCATCATGGTCAGGGCGCTCCCAAGAGATATGGCGCCGGAGAAAAACCGGCCCAGGCTTACCAGGAAAAAGGTTCGGAGCATCTGAAAAAATTTCCATCCCCCTCCCTCTGTATGGATGTGCAGCTTCTGAGCCGCCTTTTTATAGAGAGGTTCTAATAGGATGCTGGATGAGATGATTACCGCATTCCAGAGACCATACCCTACATACTTCCACTCCGCCCCGTGCCAGATTCCCACCAGGAGGAAGGTGATAAACATGGCCAGGAAGGTAGGGATCATCTTTCCGGTCTGTGTGCCGAACCACTTTCTGGCATGCTTTCCCAGACGGGAGAAGGAAGATGACAGAGAGATGGGATAAAATACGTAGTCCCTCATCCAGGATCCCAGAGTAATGTGCCATCTTCTCCAGAATTCCGCCAAGGAACAGGCAAAATAAGGGCGGGCAAAATTTTCCGTCATCTGGATTCCCAGTATCTGTGCGATTCCCCGGGTAATATCCATTCCTCCCGAAAAGTCTATGTACACCTGAAAGCCGTACAGGGCGGCTCCCAGAAACATGGTGAGACCAGAGTAGTTTAAATACTCCTGGAAAATAGGTTCCGTTATCATGGACAGCCTTTCCGTAAGAGCCAGCTTCTTCAGATATCCCCAGAGAATAAGCTGCGCTCCCATGCCCGCTCTGTGATAGTCAAAGCTATGGCCCTCATAGAGCTGATGGGCAAGCTGATCGTATCTTGAGATAGGCCCCTGGACAATCTGAGGAAAGAAAGAGACAAACAGCAGATATCTGGCAAAATTGGTGTCCGCTCTGCA
>DVGR01000240.1 GCA_018712605.1 Candidatus Choladousia intestinigallinarum | reverse complement strand
CCCACGTCCAGATACGGCACACCGGACGACTTTATGTATTTTATGAACTATATGCACAATCAGGGGATCGGAGTGATCCTGGACTGGGTTCCGGCCCATTTTCCCAGGGATACCCATGGCCTGGCTGCTTTTGACGGCACCTGTCTCTATGAACACCTGGATCCAAGAAAGGGAACCCATCCCCATTGGGGAACGTTGATTTACAATTACGGAAGACCTGAGGTTAAGAACTTCCTGATTGCAAACGCCCTGTTTTGGAAGAATGTTTATCACGCCGACGGAATCCGTATGGATGCAGTGGCTTCTATGCTGTATCTGGATTACGGGAAAAACGACGGCGAATGGGTGGCGAATATCTACGGGGGAAACGAAAATCTGGAAGCAGTGGAGCTTTTGAAGCATCTGAATTCTATCTTTAAGAAAGATAAGGACGGTGCTCTGCTGATTGCGGAAGAGTCCTCCGCATGGCCGAAGATTACCACCTCGGTGGAAGACGACGGGCTGGGCTTTGATTATAAATGGAATATGGGATGGATGAATGATTTCCTGGGTTATATGCAGTTGGATCCCATTTTCCGTTCCCATCACCATGGAGAACTTACCTTCAGCATGAT
Source organism: Candidatus Choladousia intestinigallinarum (assembly GCA_018712605.1). GTDB lineage: Bacteria > Bacillota > Clostridia > Lachnospirales > Lachnospiraceae > Choladousia > Choladousia intestinigallinarum. The sequence continues at coordinate 2,303 of DVGR01000240.1, read as the reverse complement.
CTACGCATACAGCGAGAACTTTATCCTGACTCTTTCTCACGATGAGGTGGTTCATGGAAAGAGTTCTATGATCGGCAAGATGCCTGGCAAGAAAAAGATGAAATTTGCCAATCTGCGGGCGGCTTACGGATTTATGGCGGCCCACCCGGGGAAAAAGCTTCTCTTTATGGGACAGGATTTTGCGCAGTTTTCTGAGTGGAACGAAGAAGGAGAGCTGGAGTGGGAAGCTCTGGAGGGAAAAGAGCATCAGCAGCTTCAGGCTTATGTGAAGGCTTTAATTGCCTTTTATAAAAAGCATCCTGCTATGTACTGCAGGGATTATGATCCGGTAGGGTTTGAATGGATTAATAATATTTCTGCCGATGAAAATATGCTGGTGTTTATGAGAAGGGGAAAGGTTCAGGAAGAAGATCTGCTGGTAGTATGCAACTTCTCACCTTTGGTATACGAGAATCATAAGATCGGCGTTCCCTACAGCGGGAAATACAAAGAGATTTTCAACAGTGACAGCGCTGAGTTCGGCGGCGATGGAAATACGAATCCCAGAGTAAAGGTGTCAAAGAAGAGCGAATGCGATGAGAGGGAGAACTCCATCCATGTTCTTGTTCCGCCTATGGGAATTTCCATTTTCAAATGTACCCGCACAGAAGAGGAAGAGACAGCAAAGACGGTTAAAACCCGACGGACCAGGAAAGCAGCTTCCGGCAAGAAGGCATCTTCTGCCGCTGAGGAAGCTGAAGTTTCACAGGCAGAGACTGTAGAGGAAGCTGTGCCTTCCAAAGAAGACAAAGGAGCAGAAATTAAAGAGGCGCCTGTAAAAGAGACCGCAGCGGAACCAGCCGGCAAAGAAGCTCCTGTACAGGAAACTATGGCGGTTCCCGAAAAGGAAGTTTCCAAGAAAGATGCGGCGGAGGCAAAGAAGCCTGTGAAAAGGGCTAAGAGAAGCGCAAAGAAAGCATCGGATAAGAAGTAATGAGAGCTGCAGGGCCCAGTCACAGGACGGAAAGGAGCGAAGAAATCGTAAATGGCGAATGGAAATAAGGAGCAGGAGCATATTCATGTACATAAAAGAGAGGACGGAACTGTATATGAGCATACCCACTCCCATTCACACACGCACACTCATACGAATACGAAAGCGGTATTGAACCGTCTTGCGAGAGTGATTGGGCATCTGCAGTCAATTAAGCATATGGTGGAGGATGGAAGGGACTGCAGTGAAGTGCTGATTCAGCTTTCAGCTGTAAAGGCAGCTATCAACAATACAGGCAAAGTCATCCTCCAGGACCATATTCAGCACTGTCTGGTAGATGCCGTGGAAACGGGGGATATGGAGGCAGTTCAGGAGTTAAGCAAGGCCATCGACTCCTTCATAAAATAAAAAGTTTGGTTATGTTCACCCAAACGGTTAAGGAATGTCATCCTCTCAAAATAAACATATTCCGAAAAAGGAGGTGTATGTTATGGGACATTTTAGTTTGGCAGAAATTTTACATAACAGCAATTATTTAGTATGCCTGACCGGGCGTGAGATGATCGTGGAAGATGGAATTGATTCAATGCGGGATATGAAAACCGCCTATGAGATTGAGCTGAAGTATGGGTATTCTCCCGAGGAAGTGTTCAGCGCCCAGTTTTTTTCCACCAGATCAGAGCAGTTTTATGAGTTTTACAGGGAAGAGGTGCTGGCGCAGGAGAAAGAACCTGGAAAAGCCTACTACGCCCTGGCGGCCTTGGAAGAAATGGGGATTTTGAAATGTATAATCACAAGGCAGCTATTCAACCTGGATAAAAGGGCCGGCTGTCAGAATGTATATAATCTTCACGGAAATATCTATGACAATAATCACTGCCCCAGATGCGGACGGATTTACTCCATCGATTATATGAAAAAAGGGAAGGTTCCCCTCTGTGAGAAATGTGGGGTTCCCATTCATCCGGGAGTTACCCTTCTGGGAGAGATGGTGGAAATCGGCCTGACAACCCGGGCGGCGGATGAGGTATCTAAGGCGGATACTCTTTTGATTCTGGGAAGTGATATGAGAACAGAGATGGTTCAGCAGTTTATGAAGTACTTCCATGGCGATAAGGTGGTACTGATTCATGGAGCTCCTCATTATGCGGATAAAGAGGCGGACTACTGTTTATATGGAAAGATTACAGATATTCTTGCGTCAGCTCTGAAGGAGCTTTGTGAAAAGGTGGAGGACCAGCAGATTTTATGTAACAGCCATCAGGGATGAGCGGGATGGGCTTTTACGCTTTTATAGAAAAAAAGAAAAAAGTGCTTGCCAAATACCATA
>DVGR01000239.1 GCA_018712605.1 Candidatus Choladousia intestinigallinarum | reverse complement strand
TTGCCTTCCTGTTGGAGGCTCTCCAGTCAGATTCATATGAAGAGAGTATAAAAAGGATCGGATTGGAGCCTGTGACAGGGGAGGAAAAGAGGGAGGTCACCTGCCTTCCTATTTACGATTGGGATTTCAATTTGCCGGATTTTTGGGATTCCCTTTGGCAGGAGGATGCAGATCCTGAAGAACTGGCCCAGAATCATATGCCCTGTCCCTGGATGAAGGAATAAATTTTTCTTAGGACTCTGTCGGATTACCAGAAAGGAGGCAAAATGAACAAAAAAGTATTCCCAGTTATAATACTCTGCCTGCTGCTCACCTGTATTTTTCCATTATACGTGAACGCTTCCGCAAAGGAAGCTTCTTCCGAAAACACTGTGACCATTTACTTATACCGTGATAGTGAGCTGCCCCTCCGGGAAGCTGCGGTCCGGTATATGCAAAACCGCCGCTTTGTTGCCGGGACACCCCAGGAATCTTCCTACCCGGATATTTCCTGGAATCTGGTGGATAAAAGCCACCTCACTGAGGAAGAATTCCAGGCCCTTCTCAGGGAAGAGCTTGCCGCTGGCGGTGGCCCTGATATTCTCCTTACCGGGGATGGGGGCTTTGACGACAGCCAGGAGCTGCTATCATCCGGCTATCTGTATGATCTCTCTGGATATGAAAGCCTGTTTATGAGAAATGACCAGGTAGACGCTGACATGTATATCCCCTGTGTTCTGGAAGCGGGGCAGCAGGGAGGCGTCCAGTATCTCCTGCCTCTTACCGCAGAGTTTCCCATCCTTTTTGGTCAGACAGAAGTTTTAAACTCTGCCGGCTTGGATGGAAACTGGAAAGATTTTGATTCTTTTGTGGAGGAACTGTGTCAGGCACAGAGGCAATCTGGCTTGGCAGCATTCGCCGAACCGTCTACCCTTGCATGGCTTTGGGATTATGGGAACATGGATGGGCAGGCGCCGGACAAACCTTCTTTCGATACCCTTAGCAGCCTTGAGGCAGAAGCGGACGCTTCCTACTTCCATTCGGCAACAGCTTTTAAAAACGGCCAATGTCTGTTATCCGGCTGTGGAAAAGGCAATTTCCAGCAGATGCTGCAAAATCTCCTGCGCATGGAACCTTCAGATTTTTCCTTCTTCCTGGTCCCGGACATGGATGGAAATGTTTCGGTTCAGATATCCCAGGCAGCCGGGATAAATAAAAACAGCAAAAACCCGGAGGCTGCCCTGGCCGCCCTGGCAGGGATTCAGGAAGGATACGGCTATAGCGCAAGGGGGGAAGAGGATCTCTCAGTCCGGCCTGACAGCGCAGAGTGGGAAGGAAGTGTTGTTTCTAGTCATGCAGCAGCATATTATTTCTTCGACCATGACCCTTTTTATACCGCAAGCAGGACGTATCTTGAGAACGATCTTCTAGACTGGCTTTGGGAACAAGCGCAGACCCGTATCCAAGGGGCAGCTTTCAAGAATCCAGAGGACATTTCTTCACAGAATGATCCGCTGGAACTGCCGGAGGACGCAGAGGTAATCTCTGTCCTTTATAATGGGAATGGCATAGTAGGAATGGACTCCCCTCTTACCCAATGGCTTGCAGACGCCGCCGGAAGCTTCCAGCAGGAAGAGAGCTATATCCAACTTGTTCCCTCCATCTTTGATGATATTCTCCTTGTAAATAATTTTTCCGACTTGGAGGCCACTGTGGACGCAGCCGTAGATCTTTTAATTACCGATACCAGCACAATAGCTGTGGAGAAAAACTTCTCACCGGATTCCCAAGTCTTCGCCTCACTGCTGGAAAAATACCGGGAAGATCTGGACAATCTTTATGCTGTCCCTTATGACGAGGTTTTTTGGGAAGGTGAAAAAGCCGGAATTCCTATAGGTATAAAATCCTTTGGAATTTGGTATAACCGGGAGCTTTTCAATCAACTGGGATTAGAGGAAGATGATCTGAAAGATGGTTTGGAAAGCTGGACAGAATTAGTAGAAACAGCCAATGAGAAAGGACGTGCTTCAGGCATCCAGCAGCCAGTTTTAACTTATACTGGAAACAGTGTCGTAGGCATTATCAGTTGTCTGACTGAAGAAACCCTTTTTATACTGGATCCAGAGGAAGGCTGGCAAACCAACATGGCAGTCTGGACAGACGCTGTATCCAGGCTGTATAGTCTGATCCAGAACTGCGCAATAGCCAACGCGGAAAAAACAGATGCCCTGAACAGCCTTCTGGGTGGGACTTCCGTAATGGTTTTGGGCGGGAGCGATCTGGGCGCCATGATTGGCCAGTCCAGCTCCTTCCAGACAGAAGATTTGGGCTATATCCCCTTGTCTTCTTATGTGTCTGTATACGCCGCTTTCCTCTCTGAACATGCAGAAAATCCAGAATCTGCCTTTTTATTTCTTATGGAGGCCCTTCAGTCCAACCTGTATGAGGAAACCATCCGCAGGATAGGCATGGAACCTGTGACGGGGAAGGAAAAAAGAGAGTTCGTCTGCCTTCCTATCTATCACTGGAATTACAAATCCCAAGAGCTTTGGGATTCCCTTTGGCTGAAGGATGCAGATCCTGAAGAACTGGCCCAGAATCATATGCCCTGTCCCTGGATGAAGGAATAAGGTTAGATTGTTAGAATGTGCTTCTCATACATTTATTAATATATTTCATTTGCCCATCCATGGGCAGAAAGCGAGGGATGAAATGAAAAAAAACGTATCTAAAAAAATCTGGGGGCTTACTCTGGGAATGTCCTTATTGCTTACGGCACTTCCGGTTTCTGCCGCTGAGAGTTCAGCGTTGACCCTTTGGCTCAGCGATTATCAGGAGGAAGTGTGTGCCAAAGGGATCCGCCAGTTCCAGGAGCTTTATCCAGAGGTGGAGCTTGAGATCACCACCTATCCGGATGATAACCGCAATGAGGAAGTCAAACGGATGTACACCCAGCTCATGGCAGGGGAAGGGCCTGACCTTCTTTTAGTTAACTCATTTGGCGGCGAGGATGTCTATAAACTGATAAAAGCCCAGGTCTTTGCGCCCCTTGATGAGCTTATGGAGGCGGATGAATCCTGGAACCGGGAGGATTACGTGGAAACAGTACTGGACGCAGGGGTGTTTGAAGGCAGACAGTATGTAATGCCTCTGCGCTATCAGCTTCCTACCATACTGACCACCCAGGGACGGCTGGACGAGCTGGGTAAAACCAAAGAAGATTTTGACAGCACTCTTTCCATCCTGGAAGAAATGGCAGCCTTGCGGGAGACCCATGACCATGTACTTTCCTCTGGAGGTTTTGTATTTGTTCTATACCTGGGCGGACAGCTTGTGGATTATGAGGCGGAGGGCATCGGAATTGACCGGGAGCTTCTTGAGAAAGCCTGCACTGCTTACCGCGCCATTTTCGATGAGGCGAATGCCTTCGTGGACGTTGATTCCTTCTTAAGCGGATACGGCTTAGATATAGCCCAGGGAAATTCCTTCTTCTACCTGCCGCCCAGTATAGAGGATATGATCGGAAACGCTATGGGGGCGGCCTCTTCTGATGTTCCGGTTCTGCTGCCTTTGTACACGGAAGACGGGCTGACCACGGCGGAGGTAAATTTCTACGGAGGTGTCCGTGCCAACAGCGAGAACCAAGAAGCAGCCTGGAATCTCCTGCGCTGCCTGCTTGGAGAAGAAAATCAGATCGAAATGTTGGAACGCCAGGGAAATCTTCCCGTGTCAAAGGCCGCCCTGGATGCCACGTTCTTTGAAAAAGAAAGTAAGCTGGAAATGTGGACGGAAGGAAACGGGACAGGAGAGCTTCCGGAAGGCTTTATGGACGAATTCAAAGAACTGGTTTCAAATCCCGGAAGGGGAATCTTTATCAGCATCATCTGTATGAGCGATTTTGAGGAAGCTATGACGCCCTTTTATCAGGGAACTAAGAGCTTTGACGAATGCTTTTCTGATTTTGAGGAATTTGTAAAAATCTATACATCTGAATAAGAATTCAGAGACATCGGTTATTGGGCAGGCTAAGTCACCAGAAAGGAGACAACATGAAGAAAAGAGTAAGCACAGCTATAGCATTCTGCCTTCTTCTTACCAGCGCTTTCCCATTATCCGGGGAAGTTTTTGCGAACGAGGAAGTTTCAGACAACACAGTGACCATTTACCTGTACCGGGAGAACGAGCTGCCTGTCCGGATGGCGGTGGAGCGGTATGAGCAATTCCGCCGGGATGCTGCCGGGACGCCCCTGGAAGCTGCCTACCCAGACATTTCCTGGAACCTGGTGGATAAAAGCTACTTGTCAGAAGAGACGTTCCAAGCCCTTCTCTGGGAAGAGCTTGCCGCAGGGGGTGGCCCGGATATCCTCCTTACGGGGGACGGCGGCTTTGACGACAGCCAGGCCCTTCTAGCTTCCGGGTATCTGTACGACCTTTCCGGGTATGAGAGTCTGTATATGCGA
>DVGR01000238.1 GCA_018712605.1 Candidatus Choladousia intestinigallinarum | reverse complement strand
CCACCATTTTCGATCATGTAAAACCAGGTATGTCGGTAGGCGACTGTGAGATCTTCGGCCCGGTTACCCTGATAAAAAGAGTAAAGGATTTCGACGAAGGTATTGCGCTTATGAATGCCAATCCTTTTGCGAACGGTTCTGTTATCTTTACTCAAAGCGGCTACTATGCCCGAAAGTTTTCCTTCCTGACAGATGGAGGGATGGTGGGAATCAACGTAGGAATTCCGGTTCCCTCTGCGTATTTCCCCTTCTCAGGGAATAAGGACTCCTTCTTCGGGGATCTCCACGTTCTCGGAAAGGACGGCGTACGTTTCTATACCCGTGCCAAGACTGTGACTACCCACTGGTACGATGAATCCTCTAAGCATATAAAAGTTGGCACATGGGAAGGATCTGTAGAGCGCGAATAGAAAAATAAAAAACAGCTTCACTCTTGCAAAAAATCTGGAATTCTCTTATGATACATATTATGATGCCTGGTCAGAGATTCTGGCCAGGCAGAGTCAAGATTGATCTGAAGGGAATAATTATGAAAAAAAATTCTGAAACCAAAGCAGGAACCGGAGCTTCCGCCAACCATGCCATCGGAAAGGTGCTGCAGCTTATCTCTTTTATGGCTGGGAATAAATCTCCCATGCGTTTGCTAGATCTGGCTTCCGGCACAGGGATTCCCCAGGCTACAGTGCTTCGGTACCTGGCTCTTTTGTCGGAGGAAGGTTATGTTTACCAGGATCTTATATCCGGCCGGTATGCCCTGACCTGGAAGCTTTCCAACATTGCCGCTATGATCCGCAGCCACATGAGCCTTCGCTCTATCTCAGGAGATATTGTGACTTTACTTTATGAATCTCTTTCGCTGGGAATCTGCCTGGTAATCGAACACGATCTGGAGTGTATGTATCTGGATTGTCTTTACGTTCCAGATGAAATGGGCGTTTCCGTGGCACGAATCGGCCGCCAGACGCCCCTTCACGCTACCAGCTCAGGTAAAATGCTGCTGACAGAATTTTCGGATGAGCAAATTGACATCCTAATCCGTCAAAAAGGACTGACGAAGCTGACATCAAAGACGATCACGGATAAAGAAAGTCTGAAAAAAGAGCTGGAGAAAGTCCGCCGTCAAGGTTATTCTATGGATGATGAAGAATGCGAAGAAGGACTTCGCTGCGTGGCGGTGCCTATTTATGGATATAACGGACAGATTGCCGCAGCGCTAAGCGCTTTCGGCTCTCTTTCACGCATGTCATATGAATCTGTCGAAAAAACAGTTCTTCCCAAGCTCCGTGAATCTGCCGAACAAATTTCTTTCCGCATAGGAGGCCATACCCCCCGCTGAAACTATGTCCATATGAATTACAGATATCAGTCCTTCAGGCTGTCACGGTACAATTCATCGGCCATTTTCAGGATCACATCCCGGAGCTCCAGGTTTTCTGTCGAAAAAGCAGAACGAATTTTTTCATACCCCAGGTATGCTCCCAGGATATTTCCCGCAACGGCACCTGTCGAATCACTGTCTCCGTCATGGTTCACGGAGGCAGTCAAAGCTCTGTGGAAATCGTCCTGGAATCTCAGGGCACAGTACACCGCATCTGCCAAAGCGTCATCTCCAGCCCATCCCTCTCCCAGTTCTTTCAGAGCCGTCTCAGGTTTTTCCTCACTCTCTGAAAGGGTTACCGCCTTCTCTATGAGGTCTCTGAACCTGGAAACCTGTATATTCAAGGGCAAAAGTTCTCTTCCAAAAGCCACGGTTTCCTCCAATGCCTCCCGGACAATGTTCTTCAGTCCTTTCTCCGGCTCATACACTGCACCGCTTACAATCAAAGCATGCATACCGGCCGGCAGGAAGCCCAGAACATGTCCGTGGGTCTGAACCGCAGCCAGGGCCCCGGCCCGGAGGATTTCTTTTCTGTCATACTGGTTGGGCGGATAGAAAAGCCCCACAGGCGCAACCCTCATTACGCCTCCGCAGCCTTTACTGTTGTTCAATGGCTCTTCTAAAGTACCCGGCCCCAGTTGTCCGGACAGGGCTCTCATGCAGGTATTTCCTGGAGCCCTCCTGGCATGAAGCTCATTTACCTCCCAGAGCCATGAATATCTCTTTTTTACTTTTTTCTTAAAATCCTGAGTATCATACCACTCCTTCATAAGATCCCAGAGGGCATTCTGCCACTGAGTCTCATTCAACCTGGCTCCCCGGCCTTTAGCCTCCAGAAGTCCTGCCCCGGTAAAAAGAGTCATCTGAGTATCGTCCGAAATTATAGCAGGACCATTCTTGCATTCCAGTTCCTGGATTCCATTCGGACCGTATTTTCTCTTAATTTCTTTAAGCCTCATAAATTCCACTGTGTAGCCCAAAGCATCTCCCAGAGCTCCTCCCAGGAGGCAGCCCCGAAAGGCATCCTTTCTATCTCTTCCCATCCTTTTCCTCCTTATGTTCTATTTTAAAGTGTAGGCTGCCCGAAGGCAAACAAAGTCTCATTAATAAGGAAAATATCGTATTCTCCAATCTCCAGAAAATACTTTATGATCACATCCATTTTATTAGCCATGGACAGGGCATAACCTGCCCGGGCCAAAAGATCCAGCGCTTCATCCAGGGACAGCCGCAGAGATACAGCCAAAGACAGCACATTCTGTTTCCTTGGGATATAATCACGGTTGCTGCGGATTTTGGAGAACAGTTTCCGGTCCATATTGGCTCTCTTATACACCTCTACGTCTGTATACCCTTTTTCGTCAATCAGGCGCAGGAGCATCTCCGAAAATGTCTCCTCCCTTTTTTTCAGCAGCTCTTCTAATGTTCTCCTTTTGCCTCCAGGGGCCCGAAGAACAGCTTCCTCCATGCAGGGCATAGGGGCATTGTCATAAGCCTGCCAGAATTCTGTCTGATTCAGCCGTCTGCTTCTTTCTTCTTCCTGGCCATAGGTATCTATATAGTGCTGCACGTCCCGGTACAGCTTTTCACTGATCTCTACCACTCTCCGGTCATAAACTACCAGATAGAGATCCATCTCATGAGCTACCAGAAAGCTTTTGATGCAGGACACTGCAATCTCCAGAGCTTCCTGACGGGGATAGCCGTAAATCCCGGCTGAGATCAGAGGAAAAGCCGCAGAGCGGCAGCCCTTTTTCCAGGCCAGATTCAGAGCATTTGTGTAAGCCCCTTCCAGAAGCTCCCGCTCTCCATAGTTCCCTCCCCGCCAGACAGGCCCTACCGCATGAATGATATATCGGGCCGGTAGATCAAACCCCTTTGTCACAACCGCCTGTCCCACCGGGCAGGGCGCCAGGGCATCGCAGGCTTTCTTTAATTTCTCCGCTCCTGCCCTGGAGAAAATAGCCCCGCAGACGCCGCCCCCTTCCTTCAGCATAGAATTGGCCGCATTGACCACCGCATCCGTCTTCATATCCACAATATTGTTATGTACAATCTGAAAAGGCACCGCACACCTCCCCGGCGGGATTATTTTTTGTTTCTCTTTCTCTTTTCCTCGTTCCGTCTTTCAATGGAAGATTTCCATTCACTTCCCTCAGGCTTCGCTCCCATGCGCATACAGCTTACAGTCTCTGAAAGCACCTCGTAGTTCAGACGCACTCCATCGGGGTCGTTAATGTATGAGGCCGCCCGGTCTGGCTGAATTCCCAGATGCCCCGCCTCCTTAACTGCATCCATATTGGCTCCCAGGAAGAGAAATTCCCAGCCGTATTTTTCTTTCTGATATTCTATCATCTCTTTTACCCTGCCGCAAGAATATTCCCTGCTGGCATTCTCCAGTCCATCTGTGGTAATTACAAAGATCACATGGTCTGCTTTCCCGGAAGGTCCCGCATTTTTCTGGATATTGACTATCTTCTGGATGGTTTTTCCTATGGCATCTAAAAGGGCCGTACAGCCCCTGACGTAGTACTGCCTTTGCGTCATGGGATCCACCTCCTGGATCATAAGATGATCATGAAGCAGTTCATAGCGGCTATCAAACAGCACGGTAGTCACGTACGCTTTTCCCGGTTCCCTCTTCTGCTTTTCCAGCATGCTGTTGAAACCTCCGATGGTATCGCTCTCAAGTCCACTCATAGAACCGCTTCTGTCCAGGATAAAAACCATTTCTGTTAATTTTTCTTTCATTTCGCTCTCCTCCTTATTCTTCCTGACCTGCTGCCTGAAATGCAGCTTTTTTCTTTCTGTGTTTACTATACCCCATCTCTATATAAAGATGG
>DVGR01000237.1 GCA_018712605.1 Candidatus Choladousia intestinigallinarum | reverse complement strand
CTAGGTCTGCCGACAGGTTACTTTGTGTTTGAAAGTTTGAACCTATACGAGATTCCTTTTTCGTTTCCTTTGGCACGCAATCTTGTCCTGTTTTTCACAATTCTTGTAATCTGCGCTGTATCGTCCCTGCTGCTTTTGAGAAGAACAAAAGACGAAAGCATCATAGAATTACTGCGGAGAGGTGAGATGTGAAGGAAGCGTTTGGTATACAAATGCGTGAAAATCAGACTCCCTCACACTGCGTCCCGATATGCGCTTGGCGTCACTCCCATTTTTTTCTTAAAGCAGGAACTGAAGTAGTACTGGTTGGAGTAGCCGACCTGGGTGCTGATCACCTTTAAGGAGAGGTTTGTGTTTTCCAGGAGATGGCAGGCGGCGTCAATGCGTGTGTCGGTTAAAAAAGCGCTGATGTTCTGGTTTCGGTACTGCTTAAAAAGGGTGCTGAGGTAAGCAGGGGAAATCTGCAGGCTTGCGGCAATCTCATTTAGCTCCAGCTCACTGTTGCCATAATTTGCCTGTATGTAATGGACGGCAGCTTCACAGAGACTCTCATGATATTTTGATACAGAATCCTGCAGCCTGGCACAGATATTCTGGCAGATGGAAAGCAGCCAGTCCGAGATCATGCCGATGGTTTTAAAACGGTTCGGATTGGAAAACGCCGATGTCAGTTCTTCCTCAAAGGAAGGGGTAATAATATTCAGTTCATAAGAAAATTTCAAAAGCCTCGCAATCACCGTATACAGACGGGAATATACGATGATCTTAGAGTCGCAGCTTCCGGGGAAAGAATGGATAAAGGAATGAATCCATTCTGTTACCCCGGACAGATTGTTTTTGCAGATGTACTGGATCAGTTCGTCCTCCGATACATTTTTCTCCAGTATGATTTCACTGCCATAGCGGGAAATTGCCGTCACCTCGAGAAAATGCTGCTCTGGGAAGAAGAAGCGGTACTCCAGAGCCTTCTGGGCATTGATATAGGAAGCAGGGAGCTCCCAGATGCTGCCTGTAATCGTTCCAAGACCGGCCACCAGGGTACAGCGGCTGGAGAACTGCTCGATAATCGGCGAAAAAGAAGAGAGAATATGCTCCTTGAATGCTTTGTTGGAGGGTTCTTTTCCACCCAGGATACAGATGAATCCCGTCAGGTCTTTGAGGACGTAATATACGCTGAATTCTGACTGGAGATTTCGGATGGCGCTTTCTATGCTCATGAGCCGCACACAGTATTCTTCGATGCCCAGGGTCTGCTTCAGCAGCGGTGCGTCTTCGATAGACAGGCAGAGTGCGGTGCAGTAGCTGCAGTCAAGCTCAAGCTGCAGGTACTGTGCGTACATCTTCAGCGTCTCGTCTCTCTCTGGATAGTTAGACTGAATCAGGGAACGGAAAAACTGTTCTTCCATGGCGGGGCGGCTTTTCTTCAAGATTTCCAGGTTCTGGCTCTCCTGCTCGATCTCAGCCAAGGCTTTGCGCAGAATCTCAGTGAGATAGTCGTAATTGATGGGCTTTTCAATATAGTCAAAGGCTCCCAGGCGCACCGCTTTTTTTGCGTATTCAAATTCATCATAGGCGCTGATCAGAATGATCTTGAGAGAAGGATTGAGAGCCAGCGCTTTTTCGGAAAGCTCCAGCCCAGCCATACCGGGCATAGAAATATCAGAGACCAGGATATCCACCGGATGCTCCTTGAGATATTCAAAAGCCGAGGTTCCGTCATAGACGGAATGAACCTTGCTGATGCCAAGCTCTTTCCAGGAGATTGAATGCTGGATGCCCTCCACACAAATGTAGTTATCGTCTGCTATTAATACCTCTTTGTTCATTATGATCGTCCTTTCTGATGTCAAATTTTCCGGCGTGTCTGCAAAGCCCGTCCGCAAGTGCGCACTGCGTTTTGTCTCTTCCGATGTCCTTTAAGGCAGGATCTGCTGAAACTCTATTTTCACCGTGGTTCCTTTTTCTGGCTCACTGTCGATTTCGATAAAGCCGTGTCCGAACAGCTCGCTGGATATACGCGCGTTTACATTGCAGATGCCGAAGTGTTTGCTGGTGTCTACCATATGTGACTTCAGGGATTCACGCAGCTCCTTTAATTTTTCCGGCGCAATGCCATGGCCGTTGTCCCGGATATAGATCAGGATCGTGTCGTCTCCATAGCGGATCTCGATTTGGATGTGAAGCTTCTGGCTGCTTCCCTGCATACCGTGGCGAATACTGTTCTCAATAAAAGGCTGCAAAGTAAATTTGCAGATCATGAAATTTTCAATTTCCTCATCCAGGGCAATATCCCAGGTAAAATTTCCGCCTCGGCAGATGGATTCCATCTCCATATACAGGAGAGCGATTTCCATTTCGTCGTGAATGGTGATTAATTCATTGGATTTTCGCAGGGTCATTCTGTAAAACCGTGTAAGGTTGGTGATCAGCTTATTCGCAAGCTCAGGCTTTCCGATTGCGTTGCAGGCCAGTACGGAATCCAGTATATTGTATAGAAAATGCGGGTTGATCAGGGACTGCAGGAGCTGGTATTTTAAGGATTCCTCCTGGGCCCGCAGAGCCGTGATGTTGTCAATGTTTTCCTGAAGCATTTTCAGAAGATGGTTGTAGGCGGCGGCAAGCTGGTCCACCTCATCGTAATTTTTCTCCGGCTTGGTCAGCACGTACTCGATGGAAGGTGCGTGAAACTGATTCTGATTGAAATTTGCCTGTCCCGCCGATGCTGATAAAAGAGTGATCCGGCGGGTGAAGCTTTTGGTCAGTAAAATGACCACTGCGGCGGCAAAGGGGATTACCAGACACAGCACGATCAGAAAGGTCCGCACGTAGGAAGCGGCGTCCGCACGGATATAATTCTGAGGGACACAGGTTACATAGATCCATCCATTGCTGAGGCGGTTCATATAATAGAGAGAACTCTGGTCGCTGAAGGAAGCGGACTGTGCGGCAAACTCCGGGTGCTCATCCAGCAAACGGATTACCGATTCCTGGGTCTCTTCCGTGCCGGAAGAGACCACCATGGATTTGTCTTTATCAATTAAATATCCGGTAATTTCTGTATTATTGTATGTGGCGTTAAGAAGCTCTGTGAATTCGCTGGTGTCAACACTGATAAAAAATACGTAGTGCAGGGATTTCTCGGAGGTGTTCTTCAGCATCCGTATGCAGTTCACGGCGTCCACCGGTTCATAATTTCTGTCCAGCATATAGTTTAACATAAAAGGATAAGTCTGGTTTTCCACAAAAAGCCAGGTGGATTCCGTATTGCTCTGAATCAGTTCGTCCGTTGAAATCTGAAAGTCGGAGAGCCGGTCCAGGGAATAGAAGGTTAGACCTTCTGTGTTAAAAATAGAGTCATTATTTAAAAAAATACAGATATTCATAAAATCAAAAGTGTTGATCAGAGAGAGGACATTCGTGCGGAGCGTGTTAAAGGCGGTTATCTGCTCGGAAGAGACATAGTCTTCCTTCGTGGGATATGCGTACATATAAGACTGCAGCGTGTCTGCGGCTTTTTCCATTTGAGTGAAGCGGGATTCGATCTGCAGCACAAGCTGCTGATTGGTCAGATATGTAGCGTCAGCCACCTTTTCATAAGAATTTTCAGCGTTAATCTTATAGAAAATAAGGCTGATTATAATCAGCGGTATCATGGTAGCGCCCAGAAAAGCGCAGGTCAGTTTCCTGGGGAAACTGTTTCTAAGGAAATAATTTGACATAATACCGGAGCGTAAACTGGAGAAAAATTTATTCATCATCACAAGCCTTCTCTGTACAGAATGAAAATCTATTGGTAAAAACACATATTATTCTAAAACAGAAAAAAGCAAAAGACAACAGAATATCAAAAAATATTATAAAGGGTTTTAAAAATAATGTATTTAAAAAAAGGCCGTTTTTCAGTATCTTTAAATCACAAAAGAAACGCAGTAAATACAAAAGCAAAGGAGGATTTTGAAATGAAGAAACAACTGATCAGTGCGGCTCTTGCGGCAACCATGGTATGCGGGGCATTGGTTCCGGTACAGGCAGAAGAGGATTATGATCTGACTCTGTATACGATTGATACCACGGATACGGACTTTGAAGACTGGCTGAACACGGCCCAGGAAGCTACAGGGCTGAAAATTAATGTGGTGGCGGCTCCCACGGACTCGGATACCCGTCAGCAGAAAATCACCACGGTTCTTTCCACAGGCGATACCACCGTTGATATTATCCAGATCAACGATGAGATGGCCACAGCCTTTAAAAACACAGGATGGCTGGAAGGGCTGAATGATACGGTTATGACAGAAGACATTCTGGATAATTTTGCTACAGGCTACATCAGCGATATGCTGACATCGGCGGATGGGCAGATTGTGGGCGTTCCTTCTTACTGCGGCTATCTGTCTCTGTGGGTAAACCAGGAGATTATGGACGAGGTGGGAATTACCTCCATCGATACCCTGGATGAGTTTAAGGCATATATCGCCGCAGCTTCTGAGAAGGAAGGCAGATATGGATACGGCGGATCCTGGGAGAAAACGTATGTGTTTAATGAGATTGCCCAGTTCGTGAATATGTTCGGCGGCGATTACTATGACTGGACCAACGAGAACAACAAAAAAGCTCTGGAGTTCTTCAAAGAGATGGTAGACAACGGCTGGACGAGCCTGGATCAGATGGCTGATAAATATGAGCAGATGAATCAGAAGTTTATTGACGGCGATTACGGATGCGTATTTTACTGGGGAACCGGCAATGAGTATGAAGAGGCCGGTATGAAGGGCGAAGACAAGATCCATATGTACAAGGTTCCTACCTTTGAGAAGGGAAGTATTTTCACGGATTCCTGGAGTTATGTGCTTAACAGCGCTTCAGAGAACAAAGAAGCCGCTTACAAATTCCTTCAGTGGGCAGCCAGCGAAGACGGCGAGGCCGCAGGCTGGGAGTGCTTTGACAGATATCCCGCAAGAAGCGACGTTGCGGAGACGGTTGTTCCGGAAGACAACGAAGTAAAACAGATGTATGCAACCTATGCGGAAGAACTGGAAGTACACGGACGTCCTATGCTGCCTCAGACCATGGAGTTTATCTCTGAGATGGGTACGCTGTTCCAGCAGTATGTACAGGGCGAGATCACGGTGGATGATTTCTGTACCCGTGCCCAGGAAGCGGTAGAAGCGAATCAGTAATAAAAGTTGAACGAAAAAGGAGGGCGGGTGCAGGATGCTTCTGCATCCGCCTTGCTTATCCCCCCTGCTGTTTGATATAAGCCGCAAGAAGCGGAGAATTGAGGCTGGTTATGAAAACAAAATCGAAAAAAATATGGATTGCATGGATCATGATTCTGCCGATTCTGCTAATCCGTGGATTCACTACAATATACCCTTTTATCAAAACTTTAATCAACAGTTTTTATGACGTAAGGATTCTGAAAGGCGTCAATGAATTCGTAGGTTTTGCTAATTATTTTAATGTCTTTAAGGACAGAAAAGTTATTACCTCCATTGAATTTACAGTGATATTTGTGATCGTCTCTATGATCGGGCATGTGATATTAGGTGTGGGGCTTGCGCTGATCCTGAATATGAAGACGAAATTAAAACGTTTCCTCAGAACGATTGTACTGATACCCTGGGCCATGCCTACAGTCGTAATTGGTATGGCGGCAAAATGGGCCTTTAACGATAAATATGGCTTGATTAATGATTTCATAAGACGTTTTGTAGATGATTTCTCCCTGAGCTGGCTTGTAGGCACAGATACCGCCCGGATTGCGGTGATCCTGGTGGATCTGTGGAAGGATCTTCCCTTCTTTGCCATCCTGGTGCTGTCCGGGCTGCAGTTTATCTCCAGCGACATCTACGAAGCGGCCAAGGTGGACGGAGCATCGAAAATACAAAGCTTTTTCCGCATCACGCTTCCGCTGATTGCCCGGAATGTGGTGACCCTCTGCATTCCCTTCACCATGTGGCGCCTGACCATGTTTGACCTGGTCTATGCCATGACCTCAGGAGGGCCGGGGGAGGATACGGCGCTGATCGCATACCGCATCACCACAGAGGCCTTTACCAATCTGAATATCGGCTATGCGTCTACCCTGGCAATTATGCTGCTGGCAGTGATGCTGTTGTTCAGTGCCGTTAATCTGAAGCTGGTAAAAAGGATGGAGGTCTGAAAAGGATCTTCTCCTGAATCGATACAGGAAGGTGAATGTAATGAATAAGAGCTATGTATATAAAAAATACCTTTCAGCAATTATGAGAGGGCTGCTGATTTTTCTTGTTGCATTTATAATTTTGCTGCCGCTGTACTGGATTTTCATATCTTCCA
>DVGR01000236.1 GCA_018712605.1 Candidatus Choladousia intestinigallinarum | reverse complement strand
ATTATTCTCTTCGACCTGCTTAGGCAGATCTTCATATATAATAAGACTGATAATATAAGTATCATACAGTATCGATAAAAGCTTGTCAAAACCTATATACCCCGTATTATGATAAAAGAAGATATTTTATTTGTCGGACTGTCCATAACAGCTTTGATTTTTTAGTATAATATCAAATTCACGGAAAACGAAATCTATTGTAATGATTCCCGTGCTTTATCATAACAAATCCGATATTCCGCTTCACTTTCTTCTGTCGGATTAACAGTCCAATTTTATCATAATAATAAAGTACGCACGCTGATATCTGATGAGTGTATTTTTTGTCTATTCGGAAGAAACAGCATAAAATGAAGGGAATGCTCTCTTTTCTCTTAGTGTTCAGACAAATAAAAGTCAATCGGGAAGACACGCAAATCCTGGTCTTCCCGAATTTTTTCTCTATTCCATCCTGAGTCTTTCTACCACACTGTGCTTCTCCAGATTCCGAAAGCACAGATACGGGGTTACCACTGCCAGAACAAGGAGCAGCGGAGTACACACACTAAGGGGCATCAGGGTAAAGCGGAAGGTTGCAAAATCATCTATTGCCGTCACGGCCCGCACGCCAATACCAACCGCCAGCGCACTGACTGCCCATGAGACGAGAAGGGTCAGCCCTGCATAGTACAATCCCTCACACACAAGCATCCTTAGGAGCTGTAGCTTTGTCATTCCCACACTCTGGATCATGGCAAACTCCCTCTTTCTAGATACAATAGCCGTGATCATGGAATTTGCAAAGTTCAACACCCCTACCAAGGCGATAATGACGCTGATAGCATTTCCCATAACAGCCGAGGATCTTGTCTCCTCTTGGTACTGCTGTGCCATGGACTGACGTGAAGTCACCGGAAGGCTTCTGTCCACAGAGGTTATGTAGGTGTCCAGCATCTCCTGTACGGCATTCACCTGGTTTTCTTCCACATTGACGTAAAATTTCCGCATAGTGTTCTCTGGATAAAGTGTCCTAAATGTATCCGAAGGGATCACATACTGTAGATCAAGGCCTGCATCTTCTCCCGCCTCTAGCGCACCGTCCACTATAGATGTACCAGGCAGTACCACTGCCATTACCTGATAAGTTCTTCCATCCAACTCCACTACATCTCCTTCTGGAGATGCCGGCAGGGCATCCAACTCTTTTGCTTCCTCCCTGGAAATGGCAGAGGTAACAGCTAGCACATAATCTCCCGTAGCAAATGCCTCCGGATCAAATGATCCAGCCAGCACATTGTCCTCCTCAGTTATCACATCAAGAGGGATCCCGTCCAGACCGAACAGGGAGACAGTGGCTTTCTTTTCTGCAATCGAATTTCTGGCATCCTCTGCTCCTTTCTCATCGTAGTCTGCCCAGTCAGCCAGAACCTCTTCATTATAATAGGCAGCCAGATTAGCGGCTGTACGATCATCCATCTGCCAGACAAACTGATGGGAATACAAATGGCCCGTATCCTCCACACCGTCTGTTTGCTCCAACTGACTTATAAGCTCCTGGTCCAACGTCGTGCCATAGGGATCGTAGTTCCCCGTGTAGTCCTCGCTGGTGGCATCGGAGAGTTCAAAGTCCGCAATGGTCAGGCCAGAGAGGTATTTCTCCATGTCAAAGGAAGCATTTTTCGCATAAAAACAGCTCAGCAGTACCAGCCCCAGGGACAGGGAGCAAATAACAAGAACTGTCCTCTTTTTATTTCTACCTAAGTTAGCCCATGCCATCTCTCTGATAGAAGCACTGCCCCGTCTTTTTTTCGTCTTTTTCATTCTGTCTGGCGCATCACTTGCCCTCAGCGCCTCAATGGGAGACACTTTCCCCGCAAGACGTGCCGGACGCAGGCAGGAAATGATAACCGTAATCCAGGCAAACAGGGCTGATCCTATAAAAATCACAGGATTTACAGATACCACACTCTCTCCCTCCATCATGCCAAGAAGAACAGGAACCAGAAAGAATCCAAGTCCCCAGCCAAGGATCAGCCCCACAGGAATACCAATGAGACATAGGCGGTTTGCTTGTCCATAAATCAGCTTCTTGAGTTGTTTTTTTGTCATGCCCAAGGTCTTCAGCTTGCCGTAGAACTGTACATCTGCAGTCACACTGATCTGAAAAATATTGTAAATGATTAGATATCCTGCTGCAAAGACAAGTACCATACCCAGATACATCGGCAGACTTTCCGAAAAAGCTGAAGCGCTCATTTCCGACGAATAAGCAAGGTTTACTCCATACTCCAGGCCATTAAGATTTGTATCTGCTAAGATGCCGTCCATGGTCGCCTCAATGTTTCTATCACTATAAAGAGTCACCTGAGCCATATGCGTGCCAAGTATCTGTTTTTCCGATACTGGACCGTCTGCGCTTCCTATCATCTGTTCGGCGAAATCTCGGGATACCCAAGCCATACTGGCGTAGCCGGATTCATTCCCATCCCAGAACCCACAGAGAGTAAATGTGGTAGAAACCGTCTCCTGACTGGTAAGATCTGGACGCCACTCAAGAGTCACTTTCTGTCCCAGTTTATGCGGGACTCCCAAATAGTCCAGTACCATAGTGTCCACTGCCAGCTCATCCGTATTTTCCGGCATCCGCCCTTCTGAAGGCCAGGCAAAAGAATGGGCAGCATAGGAGTCATCCGCCCAGCGGATCTCAGTCTGACGCCCTGCAAGATCGCTGTTTTCTGCCACACCCAGCACAATACTCTCTCCCAGCTCCTTCACATCTGGATGAGCAGCGATCAGGTCTGCTTCCTCATCGGTAATGCTCTTAAAAGAAACCTGGGCATCATAGCCTGTCTGTCGGAAGGTCATCTCCACCATATTCTGACTCATACTCTGAGCCAGAGTAAAAAGGGTGGTAAACATCAATGTAGTCATAAGAATGGCCAATATGGCCACAATGTTTCGACCTTTGTTTTTTCGGAACATCCGGCTGTTCAATGTTTTGATTGGATGAAATACTTCTCTCACAGCAAAGCACCCCCTTACTGTGACACGATGCGGCCGTCTTCGATATGGATCA
This sequence comes from Candidatus Choladousia intestinigallinarum, assembly GCA_018712605.1. Lineage (GTDB taxonomy): Bacteria > Bacillota > Clostridia > Lachnospirales > Lachnospiraceae > Choladousia > Choladousia intestinigallinarum. The sequence goes on along the minus strand of DVGR01000236.1, from coordinate 6,194 downwards.
CACGGTCCGCCATGCGGGCTATATCCGGGTTATGGGTAATCATGACAATGGTCTGGTGAAACTTCTGACTGGTAGTCTTAAGAAGACCAATCACATCATCACTGGTTCTTGTATCCAGATTTCCTGTAGGTTCATCCGCAAGGATAATCGAAGGTTTACTGCCAAGTGCCCTGGCAATGGCTACCCTCTGCTGTTGGCCTCCTGACAGATTCCCCGGCAGATTGTCAAGCTTCTTCTCAATCCCTAAGAGTTTAATAATCTGCATGATAAATTTCTTATCTGGTTTCCGCCCATCAAGGGAAATGGGTAAAATGATGTTCTCCCACACACTTAGTACCGGCACCAGATTATAGTTCTGGAAGATGAAACCGATTTGCTTTCTTCTGAAAACGGTGGCTTCCTCGCTGGTAAGCTTTGCAAGCTCTGTATTGCCGATACGAATGCTTCCCTCTGTAGGGGTATCCAGTCCGCCCAGCATATTTAAAAGAGTGGATTTCCCAGAACCGGATGTACCGATAATAGCGGTAAATTTCCCTCTTTCAATCTCCAGGTCCACGCCATCCAGAGCTTTGACAAGAGCCTCCCCTTTCCCATAATATTTTTTTAATCCTGCTGCCTTTAAAACTGCATCCATGTTCTTACCTCCTGCTGTCTTACTTCTAAAGCTCCGGCATTTATCATTATGCCGTCTTCTTTTTGTGTAACAACAGGATAACAAATGAATGTCAAATTAAAGGTACTCCAAAGGTACAGTTTTGTAACTTTACTCTCTGTACCTCATTCTCTCCACCACACTCTCTTGCTCGGTCATTCCCAAGAAAATCTGCGGAAGAACAAGAAAAAGAAGTAAGATCACCAGCGCAATAATTACCAGCGGAAGTGGTGAATACTCATAGATAACTGCCCAGTCATTGCTGCTGATATAAGCGAAATTGCTGTTGTAGTATATCTGCATACCGTACCAAAGCCCTGCAGCTGCCAAAGGCAGCGTCACTATAAGGCTTACAGCCGCCTCGATAAGACCTTCGTACAACACCATTTTCCGAATCTGTCCTCTCTCCATTCCAAGGCTCTGATACAGTGCAAATTCACGCCCCCTGGTCAGCACCTTTGTCATGATTACATTCACAAATCCAAGGATGCTGATCCCCAGGAGAAGGATTCCCGAAAACATGCCCACCGCCACTTCAGAAGCAGCGGATTGTCTGAATTTTTCAGTTTCATCCCTTCGACTATGCACAGCCACACCTTCATCCTCCCGAATCCCAGCAATCTCCTCCTCAAACCGGAGTTCTCCGTCATCCTTGATATCGACCATGATTTGCCGGATATTTGTCTCTGGATACAGCTCCCGGAGCGTGTCCGCCGGCATTACATAATTCAACGAAAACTCCGCTGACATACTATTCCTGCCAGCCGGTACAATACCCCATTCTGCGATTGCCGCCATGACCGTAAAGGTCCGACCGCCAATCTCCACCTTCGAGCCTGCCGGTGCAGATGAAACGCCTTCCTCAGAAGAAGCCCCCACCGACAGCACATAGTTTCCTGTAGCAAATTTTTTCGGGTCAAAGCTACCATCTAAAACATCATAAAACAGTACATAGTCCATCACCATTCCCTCTGCACCGACCAGAACGCTCCTATATTTTCCCGTTTCTTCCATAGTATCCAGTCCTTCCAGCCAGCCCGGCTGGCTGGACATGGACTCTCTCCTTGTCATGTTTCCATAGTAAGAATCAATCTCGTTGTAAAAATCCACCACAGTCCTACGCAACGTCTCATCTGCCATAAGGTCCACCTCATGGGTTAGAAATTCCCCGTACGCTTCCACCTCCGGGTAGGAGCGGATCTTCCTAGCCATCTCGTCAGTGATATTACCGGCTTTTTCATTGTACCTCTGATACTCCCCATCACAGGAGGCATCAACAAAAGAGTAGTCGCTGATGTACATCTCATCCGCATAATAGTTTTCGTCATAGCTGATATAACGAATGTAAGAACTTCCAAGCAATAAAGATGCAAGCAAGAGCGTGCAGATGGCTGTCGCAAAGCTCCTCTTCCCTGCCGACAGTGTCCTCTTTGCCATACTCCAGGCTGTTATCCTCTCCCGTTTCCGTCTTCTCTTTCCATGGTATTCCTGATTCAGGAAAGTCTGTATCCTAGCCGGCATCCATCCATTCATCCGGAAACTGGAGAAAAAACAACCTGCCCATGCAGTCAGAACCGCTCCCAAGACCGCCGCTACTGCAGGCCAGACATGAAGCATTCCAAGTTCCAACCGTATCCCAGTATAGCCCTCCACGATGCCCGGCGCCAACCGGTAAAAAACAGTGAATCCAAGTATCACTCCTGCAGGAACTGCAGGAATAGATAACTGCAGACTGTACAGACTAGTAAAAAGTCCTGCCTGCTGCGGCGTCATGCCCAGCGCTTTCATGGAGGACAAAAGAGACAACCTGTCATTAAGCGAAATAGCCATGATATTGTAAATCAAAAGAAAGCCTCCAGCCATCACAAAAACAGCTATAATAAGGTAACTTACCGTTCTTGAGTCAGCTGTCTCCATCCGGGCAGAATTGTAAGAAAGATTTGTGGAAAAATCCACCTCGCCAAGCCCTAAATCTGTGATAATCTTCTCTGCCTGTTCATTCAGATCTCCTGATTTCCAAAGCGTAACTCCCAGAGTAATGCTCTCTCCAGTGCCGGACTCCTGCCGAAGTTTCTCCGCCTCCTCTGGCGAAATCCAGGCACACGATTCGGTATGGATGTTCTCCCCAGACCAAAAACCGCAAAGGATAAACTGCGAACTATGCTCCTTCCCCTCCACGTCCAGCCAATTAAGCTCTATGGGAATTCCTGTCCTGTGAGGTAGTCCTAATGAATCCAGAGTCATGGTATCTAAAGCGATCTCCCCCTCTTCCCGGGGCATATGTCCTTCCTCCGGCACCGCACTGACTGTTTGGGCATAGTCAGCATCTGCTGCTGCCAGATAAATATTCCGATACTCTAAAAGTTCATCCCCTAAAGTTCCTACACTATGAAGTTCTACACTGCTATCCACCACATCACAGCTACTAATTCGATCCGCCTGATGCTGTGAAAGACCGGTAAATACAATGTGGCTAGTAGAACCGTACTCTATCTGATCCTGTAGAAGATAAGAGCTGTGCACACTGTCCGACGTATAAAAGACAATAGTATAAAGCAGGGCTACCAGCAGGGCGGACAGGCATAAAAAAAATGACCGCACCCGATTCGCTCTGATCATCCGCTGGGCAAGGCGAAGACAAACTACTCTGTTATCGTTGTCCAGCACTGACATTATTTTCCCTCCCTTCCCAGAGCTTTCCGTCTTCAATACGGATGATCCGGTCCGCCGTCTGTGCAATATCTAAATCGTGCGTGATTATAACCATCGTCTGATGGTATCTCTGATTCATCATCTTCAAAAGCCCAAGCACATTCTGACCAGACCGTCTATCCAGGTTGCCTGTCGGCTCATCAGCCAGCACAAGGGACGGGCGTGTAATCAGTGCCCTTGCAATTGCCGCCTGCTGCTTTTGTCCCCCGGACAATTCTCCCGGAAGAGCAGAAAGCCTGTCTGCAAGCCCCAGCGTCTCCACTAGTTCCTCAAAAAAATCCTGATCCGGCTTCTCGTTTCCCATATCCAACGGAAACAGAATATTTTCCTCCACCGTCAACATGGGAATTAGGTTAAAATTTTGATAAATAAATCCCACCTTATTTCTCCGATACACAGCAAGCTCCGCTTCTGGCAGCGTGTCGATCCTTGTGCTCTCCACACAGATACTGCCTTCCGTTGGCCGATCCTGCCCTCCCAGAAGATTGAGAAAAGTAGTCTTTCCACTGCCGGATGTCCCAACGATCATCGTAAATTTCCCCTTTTCGATCTCCAGGTCAATGCCGTCAAGTGCCTTCACCATACCGGCTCCCTCTCCGTAATATTTTTTCAGTCCTTTCGTCTTCGCAATTACTTCCATTTGCTTATAACAATTCCCTTTCTTCCATTCCTTTTTACCTGCCATACGGCATATTCAGCTAAGCAGGAACACCGAGAATGTAGAACCCTTTCCCTTTGCTGATTTTACTGTGATATATCCCATTTCCTGCCGAATGATTTCCTGAGCCAGATAAAGTCCCAGCCCCACGCCTTCCTCACCGGCTGCCTCGTTTGCTCTGTAGAACCGCTGAAAGATATCGTTGTAATGCTCCGGATCGATCCCCATCCCTGTATCCGTAATATCGATCCTTGTATAAATCTGCCACGGGCGAACCTGCACGTGAATGCTACCTCCCGCCGGTGTATATTTCACTGCATTGTCCAGTATATTCCCAATCGCTTCAGCCGTCCATCTGGAATCGTGCCGAACAGTGATCTGACTATCACATTCCGTGTCCACACTGATCCCTTTTTTCTCCGCCCGGTTCCATACAAGGCTTAATGCCCTGGCAATGGTATCCGAAAGCCGTGCCTCTTCCGGCTTCAGTACAAATGTTCCCGTTTCCAGCCGTGACATCTTAATCAATGACTGCATCAGAAAATCCAGTTTCCCGATCTGTCCTTCCATGGTCTCCAGAAACTGCCGCCGTTTCTCTTCCGGCAGGTCATGCTCCTTTAAAATACCTGTAAACATCCGGATATTCGCCATCGGTGTCTTCACCTGATGGGAAATATCGCTGACCAGCACCTGGATCGTCTGCTTATCTCTGCTACTCTCCCTCCTTGCCTCATCTGCAATATCATAGAACTTCAGAAGCCTGCCCTGAACTTTCGCCATCAAGCTGTCCTCATAACTCTGCGGCCACCTTCCAGGATCCCCGTCAATCAGGCTATCCAAGATTTCGCACAGATCATCGGAAAATCCTCGCATCTGTCGCCTTATTCCGGTACGCCACACTGCCAGCAGGGAAAAAATACCTGCCAAAACCGCAAAAAACATATATCTTGTCAGCCTCTCCGGAATATATACCCAGAGCATCCACACCAGAGCCGCACATAATATGATCATGAGAATCCATAGAAGAGTCTCTTGAAATTTTCTTTTTTTTGCTGTCATTTCTATCTGCCTCCTGTCCAAATATATCCCATCCCCCGGACAGTTTTGATATACGTGTGATCTGCATCTTCTATCTTTGCCCTTAATCGATTCATGGTTACAGTCAGCGTATGGTCATCTATATAGTTTCCTTCGCTGTCCCATAATCTGTCTAAAAGCGTCTGTCGGGTCAGTACATTTCCTTCGTTTTCCGTCAGAGCCCGTAGCAATTTATATTCATTGGGCGTGATTGAGATCTGCTCTCTTCCCCGGGAGGCTGTCAGTGCAGCAAAATCCAGACAGAGAAAACCATCCTCCCACCTTTCTTTTGAAGACTTATCCTGTTCCCCGTTATGTCTAAGTGCCGCCTCCACACGCTTCAAAAGGATTTTCATACTAAAAGGCTTGGTAACATAGTCATCTGCACCCATATCGAATCCAGCCACTACATCATCCTCCAAATCATTTGCCGTCAGGAAGATAACTGGCAGCTTGGAGTACATTTCTTTTAACTCACGACATAGATCGAATCCGTTTCCATCAGGCAGATTAACATCCAATATGATCAGATCAAATTTTTCCTCACTTGCCAGTTGTCTGGCTTTCTTTATAGTATAAGCCGCAACAGTAAGATAGTCGTTCATATCCAGTTCAAAGCAAAGCCCGGCACTTAAAGCCAGGTCATCTTCGACCACCATGATCTTTTCCGCATTCATCTTTCACTCATTCCCTTTGTCCTTATCATTCTGCATTCGACGCAATACACGCCAATGTTTTTATTATATTTTACTTCGCAATAAAGGGCAAGAAAAAATAGAGTATCTAAATAGCCTATGAGTACATCTTCAATTACAACTGTGGGAAAGGGCGGATCTAGGATACTGGAGGCATTCCTACAATCTGATCCAGAACCTAATAAGTCATTAATGGAAAGAAATAGGTGTCTTGCCTGCGGCTATTTAATTTCTTTAAAGTATCCCCTCCTCTACCTAACGCGACTGATTGTTCCACTCTATATTCGCCTTGTACTATCGCCACTGGGTACATATAATAAAAATAATCAATTTACACTATTAAAAGTACAAAAAATACCCATTTGGGGGAGGGGAAGAATAAACACCAGCTATCAGTTTG
>DVGR01000027.1 GCA_018712605.1 Candidatus Choladousia intestinigallinarum | reverse complement strand
ATATCCTCTGTAGCTGCCGGAGACTCTGTCTGAATCGCAGCATCCTCTGTAGCTGCCGGAGACTCTGTCTGGTCTGTCATATCATCCGCAGCTGCCGGAGATTCTGTCTGAATCGTAATATCATCCGCAGCCGTGGAAGCTTCTGTATCAGGAGCCGGATCTGAGGAATAGCTGTCGGAGGTAGTGATATCAAACCCGGAAGACGCTTCAGTCTGCTGGGCTGAAACTTCCGGGGACTGCGTATCAGCCTGTGTTTCAGGAGCCTGTGTTTCGGGAACTTCTGTCTCAGGAAGCGCTTCTTCATCTGTGGCATCAAAAACCACATGATCTCCTAGAGCTGAGTCGTCCGTACCTGTAAGAATGCTGTCCTCTGGGAGCGTCTCAGGGGTTTCCGTCTGTGTGGTCTGCGGCTGACTGGCTTCTATCAAAGGAGTTTCCGTCTCAGTACCAATCACTACTGTCTCGCCCGTCTCAGGCTGATTCTGTGCCGTGAGCTGCTCCATATTAGACTCCACTCTCTCCAGCGTCTCTTTCATCTCTTCATAATTATAATCCTGCTGAGCGATCTGTGTCAGAAGATCCCTTAGAAGCTGACGGTCTTCATCTGAAAGAGTAACCCCCTGGTCTTCTGCCGCCTGATTAATAATGATGTCAATATCATCTTGGCTGATGGTATCGCCTTCATTCACCGTTGTTGTGTCGCCCTCGTTGATGGTAATCGTGTCGCCCTCGTTCACTATAGTGGTATCTCCCTCATTCACTGTGGAGGTATCGCCTTCTTTTACAGTGTTGCCCTGGATAACCTGCATCTTGCTGGCATTTACAATCTGGGTGGCCTGCTGCTGGCCGATGCTGTCAGCAATGGTAGTGGTCGTAATCAATTCCTGAGTGGCAAGCTCCTTCTTGGACTCTTCCAGGTTCTCCCCCACCGCAGACTCATAAGCCATAATGATTCCTGTAAGGGCACCGGTGCCGGAAACCTCGAAAGGAGAAGCGGCCAGCACTTCACAATTCACCACGCCGGAGGTAGAGAGGGTGGATGCGATCATATTGCTGGTAACCCAGGTCAGATTGGCTGTCTTAACCTGTATACCGCCGGAGTTCGTTGGATTTACGTATGCACAGCTAAATGTATATGTACCGATCTGCTCTAAAGGAACGAAAGAACCAAGCTGTGCCCTTTCATCCGCATTGGTAATGGTCAGAGTCTGGATATTCTGGCCTTCAATGCCAAAATAGCGAAGAATAGCCTGTCTCTGCTCATCCGACAGATCGGCTCCCAAAGTAACCACTCTGCGTCCATCCGCCATGGCAACCGTACCTGGAAGAGCCATGGTCAGACACATTGCGCTCATAAATAGAGCCAGTAATTTCTTTTTCATAATAGAACCTCTCTTTCCTGCTGAAAAGCAATCTGTACGTCTATGTCTTTGTCATTATAGCACCAGAAAATAGGGAAAACAAGGAAGCAAAAAAGAGGGAATTATTAACGTTTTCTTAAGCAGGGACAAAACATTTGTTTGCTTTTAGGGTCAGGCTGTGTTATACTGGTACAAAGATTTTGGGGTCAAACGATATTACTAATGGAGGTACGCCCGATGGCAGGAGGCAAAATTACAAAAAAACAGGAAGAGATTCTTGAATATATTAAAAATGAGATTCTTGAGAGGGGATTTCCGCCGGCTGTGCGTGAGATCTGCCAGGCAGTTCACCTGAAATCCACCTCTTCCGTCCATTCTCACTTAGAATCCCTGGAGAAAAACGGTTATATCCGCAGGGATCCTACGAAACCCAGGGCTATCGAGATTTTGGATGATTCCTTCCAGATGCTCCGCCGGGAGATGGTGAACGTCCCCATTGTGGGAACGGTAGCCGCCGGGCAGCCCATTTTCGCCGAGCAGAATATTGAGAATTATTTTCCGATTCCCGCTGAATATATGCCAAACCAGCCGTCCTTCATTTTGAAGGTAAAAGGTGACAGTATGATTAACGCAGGGATTCTGGACGGTGACCGGGTGGTCGTGGTTCAGCAGTCCACGGCCGAGAACGGAGATATGGTGGTGGCGCTGGTGGATGATTCTGCCACGGTCAAGACATTTTACAAGGAAGACGGCTATTTTCGCCTCCAGCCGGAGAACGATGCCATGGAGCCGATCATTGTAAAAGATCTTCAGATTCTGGGGAAAGTATTTGGAGTTATGCGGTTTTTCAGGTAGCAGTCAAAAAGGGGAATGCCTTACGGATTCATTGTCCGTCCGGCATTCCCCTTTTGGGTCTGTTCAGATTTTTACTGTTTCGCATTCACAAGATCCGGAAAACGCTTAGCCAGTCCGTCCAGAAGCGCTTTCGGCATAACCAGATGGAAGCCGCCAGGATTCAGAATAAAGCCTTTTGCTTCTTTTACCGCCAGCTTTGACAGTTGGTCAAAGGGCATAGCCAAAGCTTTAAATTTATTCTCCCGATTAAATTTCGCAAACTCTGTAGGATCAGTGAAAACAGGCTGAAGCACATCCTCCTGCTTGTTCTTTAAAATCGGCAGCCGATATTTTTTGTTTTTCAGCTTTTCCAGATCATTTTCCGCTCCCTCCAGCATCTCAATGGGCACAATGTATTTTGCCTTCACAAGATTCACGGCAAGCTCCTCTTCCAGATCTTTTAAAGCGGTTTTTTCCTCATTAGGAATCGGCCTGGAGGCTTCCTGCATGAAATACAGTCCTGTAAGCTGAAGCTGCGGGTTTGTAACCGGCTGTTTTTCCTTTGGCAGCTTTGAAAAATCCGGTTTCTTTACCAGCTCTTCCAGTTCCAGGGATTCTTTTCCGCCCTCCGTGACAAAAACCAGCTCGTTGACGCCGATTTGGTACAGCATGGAAAAAAAGCCAAGAAAATTCTTGTTTTCGTATTTAATACCTTTGAGAAGTATCTTCTTCTGTGTGTATTCCTTTGCAAATTCCTGCAGCAAAGGCTCATTGTCAAAAATCCAGACCTGGTCATTGTAGGACTCCGGGTCACATATTACAAAGGGCATATTTGTGTAAGCACAATACGCCACAATCATTTCGTTTTTTTTCTGTACGCTCTTAATTAAAAATCTCTTATCTACTGCCATCTTACTGCCCTTTCTCAAATCTTTTAAAGTTCTTCTGCGGAAATATCTTTTCCGTCCCGCCAGATACGTTCCAGATCGTAGAACAGTCGATTTTCCGAATCAAATACATGGACAATCAGATCGCCGTAGTCCAGCAAAATCCAGTTTGCGGTGCGGTATCCTTCTGTCTGTTTCGGCTGATATCCGGCTCTCCCCAGAGTCTCTTCTACATTGTCAGCCAAGGCCTGCACCTGATTCCTGTTCGTCCCGGAAGCAATGATAAAGTAATCTGCCAGCACGGACACCTCGTTAATGTCGATGATCTTAATATTCTCCGCTTTTTTGTCCTCCAGCGCCTTGTAGGCAAGCTTCGCCATTTCTTTTGCTAACGCATCGGCCATCTTTTATCCCTCTCTTTCCTCAATCAGTATTTTATAGTAATTATACGCCTCCACGGTCTGATTATCAAGACAGGAAGTCCCCCGGCTTAAATATTCCAGAGTATCCCGAAGCGTAACATATACAGCATAGTCAATATCCCGGAAAGCCAGACTGCGGATCCACGGAAGATTTTCCGCCTTATTCCTCATAGGTTCAATATAGTCCGCAAGAAAAAGAATTTTCTCCAGGAGAGTCATAGCCGCCTTGCCTGTGGTATGACAGGCGATAGCTGACAGAATCTCTTTGTCTTCCACATGATATTTTTCTCTTGCCAGATAAGCCCCAAGGCTGGAGTGCAGCAGATACGGCGCCTGCTTCTCCACTTGAGATACTTCAATTCCATATTGTTTGCAAAGCTTCAGTTTTTTATGATTGGGAATACATTTTGCGCAGTCATGCAGCAGCCCCGCTACCTGTGCTTTCTCAATATTGGCTCCATGGCACATGGCAAGGGACGCTGATGTGTACATCACTCCCATGGTATGCCAGTAC
>DVGR01000235.1 GCA_018712605.1 Candidatus Choladousia intestinigallinarum | reverse complement strand
GATTCGTATACATACGGTCGTTGGCCAGTATACCTCTGGCAAAAATTTTTTCCCCTTTGGGCCAGGCAAAATAGCTCCAGGTTTTTAAAGGAGCTGGCTCCACCTGCCGGGGCATTTCCGGCTTCTCAGCTAAGAGAAGTTTTCCTTTCTGATCAAAAAACTGCAGAGCCCCCGTCTTTTTATCTGCTCTGACCGTCAGACAGGCCGTAGATACTTCTGCCAAGTTTTTTCCCTCCCTGGCCCTCCACTGCACTGGCTTTTGAGGTGTGTATTCCCAGCATCCCGTTTCAAATCTGCCCGTCTGTCCCCTCTGGAACTGCACCCGGATCACTTGATCCGAAAGCGGAGTCAGCCGCAAGGTCCCATATCGGCTGAAAAGATAGAGGGCCTCTTTCGTCTTTTTCACCATGCGTACAGACTGATCTATTCTGCTGTGTCCCGCAGGGCGCAGCTGGCTTTCCTCGGGAATCTCTCCGAAAGCATGAAGCCCGGCAGGTTTTTCCCGCTCCTGTTTCCCGGCTTTTTCCTGCTCTGCCATTCCTGGCCGGGAGACTGCCACCGGCTTTGGCCCCAGATACTTTCGCTGCTCCCTCTCCTTTTCCCCCTGTATGGCATCCAGGATCCTTTGCTGACGGTCGGATCTCTCCGGTCTGTTTTCAAAAAGAGCCGCCCGCCTTTTTTTCATCTCTTCTTCCTTTTGGTTTTCCAGGGAGGCCATGTCTTTTTGGCGGTCTGCTGGTTTCCCAATCAAATCCGTCAGATCCCTGCCGCAAACTACCGTCAGCTCGTGGAGGGCCCTGGTGGCCGCCACATACAGAAGCTTTACGTACGCATCCTCTGCCGGATAATTTTTCCCGGAGGGATTGTAGAGAAGCACGGCGTCGAACTCCAGACCTTTCGTATACTCTACCGGAAGGACCATAATTCCGTTTCCAAATTCTAGGGTATCGAGACTGCTCTTTACGCCTGGAATTACTTTTCGGATCTCTTGTCCCACAGCCTCTGCTTCACGTACGTCCCGACAGATCACGGCGATGGTCTCACGTCCCTTTTCCTGCCACTTACCAAGAACCTGTACTGTTTTTTGAAGCATCTCCTTTTCCTCTTTGCAGACCTCTTCCCGGACAGGATCTCCATACCGGCTGATGGGTTCACAGGGATACACCGGAAAGCTTCCATGCCGCAGAATTTCTGCGGCAAATTCTGAAATCTCCACAGTATTGCGGTAGCTTTTCTTCAGAGTTTCAAAGCTGTCATAATCACCGGTGAGAATCAGCGCTTTCAGCTCCTCCCAATCGTTTAAACCGGAGCCAAAGTGAATGTTCTGGGAGACATCCCCCATGATCGTATACGTACAGCCTCTGAGGCAGTAGGAAAGCGTCTGGTAAGCCATCATGCCGAAATCCTGGGCCTCATCGATGATCACATGACTGGCCTCCCGTATGGGATCTGTCTCTTTAATTCGCTTATACAGGTAAGCCAGGGCAGCCAGATCATAGACATCGAAACTCTTTTCCATGAAAAATACTTTTTTCCCTTTTTCTGCCTGGCTTAACAGAAATTCTCTGTACAATTCAAAAACAGATCCTTTCCAGTCCTTTTTGCCAAAATATTTCCTGCACTGTCTGCAGAACTCTTTCTTTTCCTCCGGTGTGTAAGAAACATACTTCCCAGCCAGGTGATTTTCCAGTTTTGAAAGTAGGGATGCATTGAGCATCTGTATCTTTCCCTGCATAGACATCCCAGGATTCCCTTCCAGATAACGGATTACCGCCGAGCCTTCCATAAGAAGCGTCCCGTCATTTTCCAGGCGGACGTCTCCTGCAGGAATCGTCCGACGCTCATAGGATTCGCAGAAGCTCTCCAGGTCACGGAACCATTCCGAACTGCCTTTGAGGCAAAATGTATCTTCCTTCTGATCTCCGGGGCGTACCTCAAAAGCGTCGGGATCCCAGTCTTCATAAAGCAGCCGTATAAAAAGCTGCTCCATCGTCATCTGAGACACGCCGTATACATCCAGATCCGGGAGCACTCCGGTGATATAATTCAGCAGAATCCGGTTGCTCCCCACAATATAGAAATCCTCCGGCCGGAAATCTTCCTGGTAATTATATAAAATATAAGAGATACGGTGCATAGCCACGGTGGTTTTTCCTGACCCAGCCACACCCTGGACGATGAGATTTGTCCTGGGAGATTTGCGGATAATGGCATTCTGCTCTTTCTGAATGGTAGCAATAATCTCTCCCAGCACGGCTTTTTTGCTCCTGGCCAGATATTTGTTCAGCAGCTCATCCGCAGCCACCACATCTGAGTCATAATAGTCCTTGAGCTTATCGTTCTCGATTTCATAGGTGCGCTTCAGCTTCAGGTCAATTTTATGGATACCTTCGTTTTTTACCATATAGCTGCAGGGACCCAGGGCATTCTCATAGTATACGGAGGCGGCGGGCGCTCTCCAGTCAATCACTACCGGCTCTGATCCGTCTTTGGCGATCCCTGCCCGCCCAATATAGTACGATTCTTCCTCCGGCATATCCTGATCTTTAAAATCGATCCTTCCAAAATACGGTTTTTTCCTCGCCTTGCGGCACCGCTCCAGATCATGCCTGCTCCCCAAAAGCTGTGCCTGCGTGTTGCGCAGAAGGGCAAAGCCCTCCTTATCCTTAGGACCATACGTTTCCATGAGGATATGGACTTCCTGAGAGAGCCTGCCAATCCTGTCCTGCGTTTTCAGAAGATTTTCCTGGGCGATGGCCAAAATCTCCTCCAGCTTCTTTTCCTCTTCCATTTTCTTTCCTTTCCGCCAAAGGCTTCAGTGTACAAGGGACAGCATGTCTCAAAACATATATTCTGCAATTTCCTGCAGCAGAAAAAAGGGTGCGGGATACGTTATAAATCTTTCTACGACGTTTCCTGCACCGCTTTTTACTGCCCTTTATTTTACTTCTACCAGCTCGATTCTGAAATTCAGCTCTTTTCCGGCCATCTCATGATTTGCGTCAAAGGTAATCGTGGTTCCTTCTTTGGCAATCACTTTAACCGGGAAGGGCTGACCATATTGATTTGACAGAAAGACCTGCTGTCCCACTTCCAGTCCCTCTGAACCTGGAAGCTGCGCCGTCTCAATGGTAAATACGGCGCCGGGATCCCGAAAGCCATACGCTTCTTCCGGCATCAGGTGAACATCTGCCACTTCTCCAACCTCCATATCCGCAACGGCGGCGTCAAAGCCCCGGATCATCTGTCCGGCCCCGCAGACAAATTCCAGAGGCTCTCCACGGTCGTAGGAGGAATCAAACTGTGTTCCGTCATTAAAGGTGCCTCTGTAATGAGTGCGGCAGGTTTTTCCCACATTGCGTCCCGTTAAGGGCGGCTGGGAACCACATTCTCCGGAACACCCGCCGGAGCAGCCGCCCTCTCCGCAGGAATGTTCTTCCTCGTGGTGGCCGCAGCTATGGCCCTCCCCATGGTGGTCACAATTTACTCCTGAAGACACCAGTTCTCCTTTCAGATAAGCTTCCACAGCCTGGTCCGTGTCTCCCTGGGCTCCGGCGCATAATTCTACGCCCGCTTCAGCCAGGGCCGCCTGGGCTCCCCCGCCAATACCGCCGCAGATCAGCACATCCACGGACTGTCCGGCCAGCAGCCCGGCTAAGGCGCCGTGGCCGCTGCCATTTGAACCAATTATCTCACTGGAGAGTACCTTCCCGTCCTCCACCTGATACACCTTAAAAAACTCTGTCTTTCCAAAATGCTGGAAAACATTCCCATTATCATAAGTCACTGCTATTTTCATCTTCTCATCCTCCTGGCTCAATCTCGCAGTCTGAAATTTGACCTGCGGCCAAATTTCAGACTGCGAAAAAACAAATTTACGAACATTATACACTAAGTGCTTCCGTATATTCAATACCCTCTCTTGATTGACACCCGCCACTGAAACTGTTTTGGCTACTATTCTCATGCGCAGGAGGCTCCCTCATCTAAGATGTATGAAAAGATGCTTTTTTTGTCCTTCTGTCCATGATAGCTCCCAGCAGCATAACAAAACATTCCGTTGCCGGATAGGACAGCCATACCCCTGTAATTCCCCACATATAAGCTAATAAAAAGGCTGCCGGTATGATTAAAACAAATCCCCTGAGCACTGACAAAATCTGAGCCGGCAGAGCTTTCTCGACCGACGTGAAAAAAATCGCCAAAATAACATTGTATCCTACAAATGGGATTGAGACAAAATATAGCTTTAAGCCTGATGCGGCGATTTGCTGAAGCAGGATATTTTTTTCACTGTTAAAAACAGCTATAACAGGCTGCGTAAAAATAAATATAAACGCATATATAATTCCTGACAATACCAGCATAGCGGCCATGGCATACTTCAGTATAAGCCGGACCCGCTGATTGTTCCCCTCCGCATAAAAACGGCTGGCCAGAGGCTGCATGCCTTGTGCGATTCCTGTGTAAACCGCTACAACGACAAGGGAGATATTTGCGATAATCCCGTAGGCGGCAACTCCTGTGTTCCCATTTAGTTTTAAGATGATCCCATTAAAAACAATCATTACAATACCGGAAGACACCTGCGCAATTAAAGACGGAAAACCCAATGCAAGGCTGCATTTAACGCTTCCCCCGTCTAAACCGGTCTTTATAAAATGAAATGTATTTTTATTTTTTACCCAATGGGGCAGCATCATAGCGATGCTGATAACCGGAGACAGCCCTGTGGCAAAAATCGCTCCAAAAATCCCCATCTGCATAGGAAAAATAAAGATGTAATCTAAAATAATATTGGCAAAACTCCCAGTCAGCATAGCGGCCATGGCAAGCTGGGGATTTTCGTCGTTTCTGATAAAGCACAAAAATACATTGTTCAGGATAAACGCTGGAGAAAAAAGTAAAAGCCAGCGCAGATAAGTATCTGTCATTTCCAAAACAGCGCTGTCCGCTCCCAAAAGGGCTGCCAGACTGCTTGAACAAAAAACTCCCGGCAGCATAAAAAGAAAAGAAAACAAAATAGCCAGATAAATTGTATTTGTATAAATCCGGTCTGCGGCTTTCTGATCCTTTTGGCCTTTGCAGACAGAAAACTTTGTGGCCCCGCCCATACCAAGCATGAGTCCCGTACCATGAATAAAATTGTAAACCGGTATGGCCAGGTTCAGCGCCGCAAGTCCGTTAGTCCCTAAACCTTTTGAGACAAAAAAGGTATCTGCCAAAATATAACAAGATACGCCTATGGTGCCTAATACGCTCAAAACCGTATAATGACAAAATTCTTTTAAACAAGACGAATGTTCCATATCCTTCCCCTTCCTGACAAATAATGGTTTCTCTGGCGGCGGAGCTTTTACTCCATAGGAACAAAGTTTCTTATAGAGCAAAAAAACAGCGCCAGCGCTTTCTATCTTCCATGGCCTAACGATAGAAAGCCTGACGCTC
>DVGR01000234.1 GCA_018712605.1 Candidatus Choladousia intestinigallinarum | reverse complement strand
ATACTATACGTTTGACGTGACCGGCATGGAAGAAAAAGAGCGGATTGTTGAAATGACCAATAAGAAAAGGCTTGCGGCAGCAGGACAATAGCTGCTGCGACAATATAAAAATATTGTGTTGAAAAAAGTTAATAAAAGTTAATAAATGATATGAAGCATTTCTTAAGCCGTATGCAAAAAAGAAAAACCCGGAAAATCCTTTATTTATAAGGACTTCCGGGCTGCCCCTGCCAAGGAGTCGATGCGACAGGATTTGAACCTGCGACCTCTGCGTCCCGAACGCAGCGCTCTACCAAGCTGAGCCACGCATCGTTTCAGCTTGATAATTATAGCATGTGGATTTGGAAAATGCAAGAAGATTTTTTGGGAAATGGTGGAATACAGAGATGAAAGTAAAAATGATTGTGACAGATTTGGATTTTACGGTTCTTCATTCGGACCGGAGTATTTCAGAATACACGGGAGAGGTTTTTGAAGAATGCCGCAGCAGGGGGATTCTGACAGCGGTGGCTACAGCCAGGTTTTATCTGGGAACCAGGGAGTTTTTGAAGGTTTTGAAGCCGGACTATGCTATTACAAACGATGGAACTATGGTTTATGAGGGAGAAAAATTTCTCTTTGGATTTCCGTTGGGAGCAGACAGGGCTGATTTGCTGGTTCACCGTATCTTGGAGAAAGATCCAAAGGCACTTCTGTCCGTGTCTGTGGATCACGGAGTTTACCGGAATTATACCAGGATAGATTATGCCACGGCTCCCTATGCGCATCTGTATACTTCCTTTGAAGAGCCGTTAAGAGAAAATGTCTATAAGGTGGTGGCGGAACCTACAAAGCCGGAATTGCTGGAGACTTATGCAAAAGAAGCAGGATGCCGTCTCTTCCGGTACAGGGACGAGAACCGCTACGCTTTTCTGATGCCGGAGGCAGGGAAGTTTCCGGCCCTTTTGGCCCTGTGCCAAAGGCTGGGCGTGAAGCTGGAGGAAACGGCGGCTTTTGGAGACGACATCAACGATCTTGAGATGATTGAAAAATGCGGGCTGGGGGTAGCAGTGGGAAATGCCCTTTCTGAAATAAAAGAGAAAGCGGATGCAGAAGCGCTGAGCAATGATGAGGATGGAGTGGCCAGATTTATTCGGGAAAAGATTTTAAGCGGTCAAAAGCTATTGACAAAATGGTTCTGATGTGATCCGGACAGTCCCCGGAGAATTACGGGGACTTTCTCAAAGAAAAAATGAGTCCCCGGCAAAAAAATAACAGTCAAAAGCTGTAGCCTGCCAGGTTTCGGTATTCTATAATTATCACTAAATACAAAACAAAGACGGCAGATGCCTTGAGGTTTTCTGCCGTCTGCCTGGGAGGGAAAAGAGATGGGAATTTTTATAACAGGAGACTGCCATGGTGAGTGGAATAAGCGTTTTAATACAAAAAGTTTTCCAGATCAGAAGGAAATGACGAAAGAGGATTTTGTCATTGTATGCGGTGACTTTGGATATTGGACGCAGTCCAGGTATCAGGATTACTGGCTGGACTGGTTGGATCAGAAGCCGTTTACGACCCTGTTTGTAGATGGTAACCACGAGAATTTTGACGGTTTGTACTCCATGCCGGAAGAAAAGTGGAAGGGCGGCAGGATTCACAGAGTGAGGAAGAGTGTTCTTCATCTGATGCGGGGGCAGATTTTTAACTTGGGAGGGTATTCCTTTTTTACTTTCGGGGGAGCCAGTTCGCATGATATACAGGGAGGCGTACTTGAACCGGATGATCCCCGGTATAAGGAAAAGTGGCATTACCTGGAGAGGCGGATGATTCCCTACCGGGTGAATCATCGGTCTTGGTGGGCTCAGGAGCTTCCCTCCCAGGAGGAATGTCGAGAGGGCCTTGAGAATTTGGCAGCCGTTGGCTGGAGGGTGGATTATATTGTGACGCACTGCTGCCCCACATCTTTGCAGGAGATCATGAATCTGTCCTCTCTTTATCCGGCGGACCGGTTGACGGATTATCTGGAAGAAATATGGAGAAAGACGCATTTCAGCAAGTGGTACTTCGGCCATTATCACAGAAATTTTGATGTGGGTGAGGGGGGAATGGCTCTTTATAAAAAAATTATTCCTGTAGATAAGAAAGAGGACAATTCAAGATGAATATAGTTGAGTTTTTAGGAAGAAATATAGAAAATTTCATCTACAAAGACAGCTACGGCAATCTCTACTTGGATGCAGCGGCCCTGCCAGTTGGCCAGGAGCTCTCTGAAATTATGGGATATGGCTGTTCCGACTATTATTATCTGACGGCGGAAGAATATAGAGGATATAGTGAGTATCAAATACTGGCAGAGGCAGAGAAGGAAAAGTTTCTCAGTGTAGAAAACACGCGCAGACCTTATTACCGGATGCGGGGCAAAAGACTGACAGAGAACCAAGCCTTTGAGATTATCCGAAGAACGGATAACTTCTTCCGAATGCTGGACAGTGTATGGGAGCATGAGGATTTCATAGGATGTATAAATTTTGATAATTGGATCATTCCGAGAAATCGTTTTTCCGGGGGATATGGTTGGATACACCGGGACGGAACGGTGGGTGTAGACGCTATCACCAAGAAATACCCATCGGTGGATGAGATTGTCCGAGAATGGTTCCAGAAACTTAAAGCGTTTCCAGAACTGGAACTGGTAATCGCCCTTACAGCATGGAATGAAAAGCCTTGGGAATTGCTGGAATGGGAATCTGAGATGTTCCAAAGGCTGCGCTGGTGGGAAGGGTGCGGAGAAATTTATCTGGAAAAGCTGCGGGAACAGATGGAAGAAAACAGGACAGAAGCAGAGCGGTTTGACCGGGAATTTTTCCAGGGTGTGGAGTACGGCGTTTATATACATGGGAAGAAGATTGAACTTTTGAATTCAGAGGACACCATAAAAGTGTACCAGGAATACGATGCTTTATACAGCCAGCCAAGAGAAAAGTATTTGCCGGAGTATTACGAAAAGAGCGGCATGATCCAGGCGGACCTTTCTTATTTGAAGAGGTGTATAGCTGCCTACGGACTGGAT
>DVGR01000233.1 GCA_018712605.1 Candidatus Choladousia intestinigallinarum | reverse complement strand
CAGCAATTTCCCCGGATTTTGACACTCCGCCAGGGTTTTATAGAAATTTTCTCCCCCGTGTCCATCCCCGCAGTGGGATACC
Source organism: Candidatus Choladousia intestinigallinarum (assembly GCA_018712605.1). Lineage (GTDB taxonomy): Bacteria > Bacillota > Clostridia > Lachnospirales > Lachnospiraceae > Choladousia > Choladousia intestinigallinarum. The sequence goes on along the minus strand of DVGR01000233.1, from coordinate 3,907 downwards.
ATAATAATAACGGCCCCTTCCTTAGCCGCTGCTTCTGCGGCAGTCATTCCCTTCACCGACTGATACATATTCTGGTCCAGTGGATAACCTCCATTTGTGGTAATTACTATATCCGCTTTTTTCTTAGGGGTAACCTGGCACAGCCGTTTTAAAAAGCCGCACCCCTCTTCATGGGCTTTTACTGGGTCTCCGGCAGCCGCATACACAATCTTTTTTTCTGAATTCACTACTACGTTAAGGATATACTGCAATTTAGCAAGAACACACGCTGCCTCCATCTCCTTATGTATCGGATTATTTTCAAGAATTCCTGTACGGCTGTACGGTGAATCAATAAATTCCGCACAGTGATTTTCCAGAACTGCAGCCCCACCGGCAATCCCGGGAAGAATACTCTTTCTTCCTCCTGAAAATCCCGCAAAAAAATGAGGTTCTATGCATCCTTCGCTGACCAGCAGATCCGCCTGTGCAGCTTCTTTATTTATAAATAGAGAGGTTCCCGAAGGAAGTTTTCCTATATTCACAAGCATCTTCTCATCCCAGCAGTGATGTACCTCTATTCTTTCAGATTCTGCTATTTTCTTTCCAAACTTATGGACCAGCTCTTCTGGAGTTGGGTCTCTATGGCATCCAGTAGCGACCAGTAAAGTAATTTCTGCCTTGGGATTCCCTTTCCTTATCTCTTTAATCATATAGGGAACCAAGATTTTGCTTGGCACAGGCCTTGTATGATCTGAACAGATAATTACCGCCTTTTTCCTGCCCTTTGAAAGCTCACACAGCTTTTCTGTGCCTATAGGGTTTTCCAATGCTTTCTGTACTATTTTCTCTTCCGTGCTCTCTTGTGCCTCTATTTCCCCGATGGAGGAATCCAGTATTTCATAATCCAGCGAGTCATCGAGCTGCAGCACCATTCCTGTATTTGAATATGGCAGTTTTATTTCCACAGGCATTCTCCTTTTACCCTTCTGAAATCTTTATATCCACTCCGGCTTTCAAAAGTCTAAATAAACGCAGCGCTCCCTCGTAATATAAAATCTCAGCATTCTCAAGGGCTTCTTCTAAAGACATCACTGCATTTACAGTCGTAACAATCGAGGCAATTCCGTATTTAAAGATATCCGTGGCTCCTTGCCCCATACTCCCCACTAAAGCAACGGCGGGAACCTTGTATTTCTGGCAGCGTTTTCCCACACCCTGGACGACCTTTCCAAAGCAGGACTGCCAGTCTGTACACCCCTCGCCTGTCACCACCAAAGATACGCCTTCCAGTAAACGATCAAAATGAATCAGATCTAAAATAGCCTCAATCCCGGATTTTAAATTGGCTTTCAGAAATACTGAGAACGCTGCCCCTATTCCTCCTGCCGCTCCTGCTCCCGGAATCTTGTCAGGATCTATTCCGTATTCCTGTATAATCACGTTTCTGTAATTTCGCATCCCCGCTTCTAATTCATCTAAAATCTGCGGTGTGCCTCCCTTTTGTCTGCCGAATGTATAAGTAGCCCCATTTTCTCCGCATAAGGGATTGTTTACATCACACATCACAGTAAAATCAATGTCTTTTATTCTCTGATCCATCTGAGAGGTATCGATCTTTCTGACCTTTATTAAGTCTTCTCCCTTTCCCTCAAGTTCATTTCCCTGGGCATCCAAGAAGCGCATCCCCAGCGCTCTCATACATCCCATACCGCCGTCATTTGTCGCCGACCCGCCGATTGCGATTGTAATGCTTTTAAACCCTGCTTCTATGGCTGCTTTCAGCAATTCCCCAGTTCCAAAAGATGTGGTTTTCAAAGGATTTCTGGCTTCCAATTCCACCATAGGAAGCCCGGATGCCGCTGCCATCTCCACAATCACACGCTCAGCATCCAATTTCCCATAATAAGATTTTTCCAGACGCATCAGCGGTCCATGGACCAATACTTCGATTTTTTCTCCCTCTGTGGCCTTAACCACTGCATCTGTGGTTCCCTCTCCTCCATCTGCGATAGGGACACCGATACACTCGCAGTTTTCAAAGACCTCCTGGGCCGCCCTGGTCAGCAGTTCTACTGTTTTCTCACTGGAAATGGTTCCTTTTAAAGAGTCTGAAGCAAATAGAAATTTCATGCAAGCCTCCTCCTATGTTTTCAAAAATCTTTTAAAATAAGAGCCCTGGTTCCAGGACTCTTATTCTTGAAAACATTCTGCCTCAACAATTAGTCGACTGGCCAGATAATCGGATTTTCAACCAGCATTTCATTGGGCCATACCATTTTCCACTCTCCGTCTATTAACTGAGAAACTGTAGAAAGCCCGTAGATATTATGGCCATAATTTCCATTGTCATCTGGGAATCCGAATTTCATCCCCTCAAACTGGGTCATAATCATGTAGGGTGAGTCAGCAGGAAGATCCATCTCCATTAAGGCCTGCTGCAGCTCTACTCCATCTGTGCTTCCTGCCGCCTCAAGGGCTGCCACCATAACCGCTACCGCATTCCATGCGCAGCCGGCATTTTCATTCATGTTGTACCCATGCTCGTCCACATACCGCTGATGAACTGCCAGCGATTCTTCCCCTTTCTTCTCAAGGAATCCCGGATTCCATGTATCCGTTGAAAAAATGCCGTTTGCGTCTTCTCCTACGGCCTCTTTGAATTCATCCGTAACGATTACTCCGCCGCAGCAGAAAAATCCACATTCCAATTCATACTCTTTTACTGTACGGTACAAAGAGACTCCCTCTTCCAGACCTGAAACAACCGGTATAAGGTATTTCACATCCGCTGCTTTCATCTTTGTAACCTGTGTTGTGAAATCAGTGGTGCCAAGCTCATAAAATTCTTCATAGGCCACGTCAATTCCTGCTTCTTCAAAATACTTCTTAAAACTGGTCATCTGTGACTGTCCCCATTCTGAATTTTCAGCAATGAAGCCAACTCCATTCACATCATCTCCGTACATTTCAGAGATCATTTCAATTACCCCTACAAGCCCCTGGGCATTGGTGGAGGCATCATTGGTGGGATTGAAAACCCATTCGTTTCCTTCTGTATATACTTCCAGGGAAGACTGCTGGCTGACAACAAAAGGTATCTGACGCCGTTCACAGATAGGCTGCATTGCCAGGGTAACAGATCCGCTGGAATAATCCCCTGACACCATGACGCATCCTTCATCCAGAAGTCTTTCAAGCTCCGTGACACCCGTTTCCACATCGTCGGCATGATCCGCATACACAAATTCCAGTTTTCTTCCTCCCAGGGCTTCTATACCGCCGTTCTCATTCCAATATTCAGAGGCAAAATCATAACCCTGTTTCAGCATCTCGCTTTCATATGCGGCAGAACCAGTAAATGAGAGTATCACGCCAATCTTAATAGGATCTTCCGCTTCCTCTGCGTAACTGGTCACACATCCTGCCGCCGTAGAAAGCCCCATCGCAAGGCTTAAGCACGCCGCCGCTAATCTTTTCATTTTCTTCATAAATCTTTCCTCTCTTTCTCTGCAATTTTTTTCAGCACCGTAAGTAACTCTTTTGCAACCTCCTTTTTTATTTATCACAAATCTTCTGAAATAGTTTTGCGCCCAGAAGAAATGTCATATTCTGCTTAAAGAGCCATTCTTCTGTCCTTTCCCAGCTCTCTGTTTTTCTCCCTCCAAAATTCCTGAAGCTTTTCATCTCCTGCAGGATCAGAGGGTTGTTTTTCTGCGTAAACGATCCATTTTTCTAAAAACGCTTCTGCTTCCTCCGCAATGGCATCACATAATTTCTGCCGGTCCTCCCTGGCCTTTCCAACGTCATCAACCTTTTTCAGCCATTCATTTTCCAGCGCATAAAGTTCCTTTTTATAAATCTCTTCCGGAATCCTTCCGTCAATGACAGCCCGGTTGATCTGTTCCCGCTTCAGCCATTCTTCTAT
>DVGR01000232.1 GCA_018712605.1 Candidatus Choladousia intestinigallinarum | reverse complement strand
TTTTGTAACCGTTTATGTTTATATTGTACAAGGCACTACTGCTTTTGTCAACTAATATTTTTGCTTTAAATTTATTAGTTTAGCAATAACTAAATAAGAAGAGCCATTTTAATTGGTCATTTTTACGGATTAATCCCTGTTTTCTTGACTTTTTGTTACATTTTGCTATAATAAAACCAGCGTTTTCGGATTTATCTAAATTATTATTATTTACATTTATCTTACAGAAAAGGAGGCTTTTTATGCTCCAGATCAACTCCTTAGATCAAAGTCTTCCCCTGTTTCAGGCTCTCAGCTCTTCCCTCAGAGCAAAACTTCTGATGCTTCTGAACTCCAGGGGGCCCATGACATTAAAGGAGATCTCAGATTCTCTTCAGGTACCGCCCAGTACAGTGAGCCCCCATATCCAGAAGCTTGTGGACTGCCGTCTGGTTTATGCGGAGATGGTTCCCGCCCGGAACATTCTGCAGTACCATACAGGGATCACGGGACAGATTTCTATAGATTTTTCCGCTGCGACCAACCCCTGTCTGGACTTCCAGACTGAGATTCCTATAGGCCAGTATGCGGATGTTTCCGTCTCCCCCACCTGCGGCCTTGCCAACGCCTCGGCTTTCCTGGGCCGGCTGGATGAGCCCCGCTTTTTTACCCACCCCGCTCATCAGGAGGCTGAGATCCTCTGGTTTACCACAGGATACATAGAATATTTTCTTCCCAACTACATCCAACGGCGGAGTATTGTGGAGAGCATCGAACTTTCTTTTGAAATCGCCTCAGAAGCTCCCAGGTACAACAACGACTGGCCTTCAGACATCACCTTTTCCCTGAACGGGCATATTTTAGGAGTATGGACCAGCCCCGGGGATTTTGGTGATCACAAAGGAAAAAATAACCCTGACTGGTGGTACCCCTTTATCAACCAGTATGGTCTTCTAAAGACCCTTACCCTAAATCAGGAAGGCTGCTTTTTAGACGGAAACAGGTTCTCTGACGTCACCTGTCATGACCTGAACCTTACCGATCAGTCCATTCTCCGTTTCCGCATGGAGGTGCGAAAGGATGCCGCCCATCCGGGAGGCCTTACTCTCTTCGGAAAATCTTTCGGAGATCACAGCCAGGGAATTCTGATCTCCATTCGCTACAGCCTTTCCCCTGAAGTTTAAAATCCGGAGGCTCTGCAGACACCCTGCAAAGCCTCCGGATTTAATTTTCAGCTATTCTTCTTTATTCATAAGAAAATACAGGTCTCCCTGTTTCCTCATCCCACCGCACCTTCATCAGCATAGCATGCCGGTTGGGATTATACAGAGGATTCCCTTCTATCTTCTCTTCTGTCCTGGCGTGATATACCATTACGGGATTCCCCTCTTCATCCGTGGTAAAGGAATTATGCCCCGGCCCATAGATGCCTTTTTCAGCATCCGTCTTTAATACAGGATACCGATCTTTGCTCCAGGATCTGGGATCTAACAGATCCGCATCCTCATCCGCCGTAAGCATTCCCATGCAGTAGGCCGCTCCCGTCTCTGAGGCCGAAAAGGTAAGATAAATCTTACCCTGATGCTTAATCACCGCCGGGCCTTCATTTACCCAGAATCCGACTCTCTCCCAGTCATAATCAGGAGTGGTCAAAAGCACCTGAATAGTCTTTAACTGACAGGGATTCTCCATCTCCGCTATATAAAGATTGGATATCTGGGGGCCTACGCTGACCTTCTCTGCCCACACATAGTAGTATTTGCCTTTATTGCAGAAAACTGTGGCATCCAGGGAGAATGCTTCAAAGGAGAATACGTCTCCTTCTGCCCGCTTCATTTTCCCCTTCTCTACCCAGGGATCCTTCATGGGATCCTGGCCCTGGCACTCCAGAACGTAAGGGCGGATGGCCCACTCGTCCGCAATATCGCCGCCGGCATAGTAAATGTACCATTTTCCCATAAGGTAGTGAAGCTCCGGCGCCCAGATGTGTTTACTCATGATTCCCGTGTCATGCTTCACCCACACGGTGGTCTCCCCTGCGTCCTTAAGGCCGTCCAGGGTGCTGCTTTTCCTCAAGACAATTCTGTCATAGGCCGGAACCGAAGCGGTAAAATAATACGTACCGTCTGTGTGGCGGTATACGTAGGGATCTGCTCTCTGTAAAATCCACGGTTCATTATACTTTAATCCTTTCTCCATCCTTATCCTCCTTAAATCTCCTGTCAAAATTGTCTGCTGCCTTTTTTGTTCTTTTATTTCGTTCTTTTGTAAATTATTTTTACTTTCCTTTAAATTATACTGATAGATTCAGAAAAAAGCAACAAATTTTTCCTTTTATTTCCCGGCTTTTTCTTGCGGAAATAATTAATTTCAGATATAATAATTCTGTTATAGGCAGGGCTTTTGCGAAGAAAAGGCCATTTTTTTAGCAGGAGCGCTGGAGTATCTGGAAAATAGAAAAAGGAGGAATTCCCAGGTGCTTTATATTAAAAGTCTGGAAAAGGCAGTCCCGATCTTTAAAGCCCTTGGCTCTGAGCTTCGGGTGAATTTGATTAAGCTGCTTCTGGAAAATAAAGAAATGAACATGAATGAGCTGGCCACCAGCCTGGGCATCACCAACGGCGCTCTTACCAGCCATGTGAAGAAGCTGGAGGAAAGCGGCATTGTCGCTATTTTAAGCGAGCATCCCGGGCACGGAAACCAGAAGGTGTGCCGGATAAATGTAGATAAAATCCTGGTGGATATTATGCATGAGGATCTGGATTCCAATGGAAACAGCTACTCTATTGACATTCCCGTGGGAAATTATTCCAACTATCACGTTTTTCCCACCTGCGGCATCGCCACGGAAAAGAAACTCATTGGCGAGGTGGACGATCCCCGTTACTTTGCTCATCCTTCCCACGTAAACGCCCAGATTCTTTGGTTTGCCAAGGGATATGTGGATTACATGATTCCCAACATGCTTCCTACAGGACACAGGATCAGCAAAATTACGATTTCTTTTGAAATCAGTTCCGAAGCCCCCGGCATCAATAATGACTGGCCCTCGGACATTACCTTTATGCTGAACAAGTCTGTTCTTGGCACCTGGACCAGTCCCGGTGATTTCGGAGACGTAAGAGGAATCTTCACCCCAAGCTGGTGGTTCCAGAACTGGAATCAGTACGGACTGCTGAAGATGCTGGTGGTAAACCGCAGAGGCACTTACATTGACGGCCTGAAGATTTCCGATGTGAACACAACACAGCTTTCCTTAACAGCCCAGGATAATCTCCGTTTCCGCTTTCAGGTGCAGGAGCCATCCAAGCGAGTAGGCGGTCTGACTTTATTCGGCCGTCATTTTGGAAATTATAATCAGGATATTAAGGTTCAAATTGATTACAGCCCGGTCTGACGACCAGGCTGTTTTTGATTGTATTTACCATTTTCTGGGAAGATCGGGGCATTTTCTCACCTTCAGGGCCGCCCGCAGCTCCACAAAACATCCGCAGAGACGGCACATGCCCGACAAGAGGTTTTTGCACCCGGCGCATTTCTCCAGGCGCTCCTCATAGAGCTTCTGATCCACCCGGTCTTCCTCATTCAAATTCTCAATATACGTCTTCAGACTGTCCGCATATTCTTCCAGAGAAGTCTGCTCCAGAAGACATTTTCTGCAGACTCTTAATCCTTCTGACACCCTGTCATGCCTTTCTGCTTACTGTCAGATGAACTACAGCACAGGGAGGAATCGTAAAGGAAAGACCCTGCTCTGTCACGGTCACCTGATCAAAGCTACGAACCTGCACACAGTCAGGAGCTTCAAAGGTGTTCATCTCATGCATCTCACCGGACACGATCTCGCCCTGAACCTCACCTGCGGCAAAATCTACCAGAACCGCATCGATAGGATAGCTCTCAGAAGCGGAAAGGTTCGTAACCGTAATATGAAGTCTGCCCTCGGCATCCTCAGATACAGACTCTGTCAGGTTGGGAACCTGCCACTCATCCTCAAGGCCAATCTGCTCTGTCTCCAGGCTGCTGTCTACCAGCATAGCATCCTGATGGCTCTTGTACATATCGAATACGTGATAGGTGGGAGTCAGGATCATATCCGCTCCGTCTGTCAGGATCACAGACTGAAGCACGTTCACCATCTGAGCGATGTTAGCCATCTTCACACGGTCACTGTGCTTGTTGAAGATATTCAGGGTGATGCCGGCTACCAGCGCGTCACGGATGGTGTTCTGCTGATACAGGAATCCCGGATTCGTACCAGGCTCTACATCAAACCAGGTTCCCCACTCGTCCACGATGAGGCCGATTCTCTTATCGGGATCAAACTCATCCATAATATAGCCGTGGCGTGTCACCAGCTCGTCCATAAAGTAAGCCTTATTCAGAGTGATATACCAGTCTTTCTCATCAAAGTCCGTAGCGCTGCCCTTATTCTGCCATCCGTGGGGATGTACATAATAGTGAAGCGCAAGGCCGTCCATAAATCCATGGCTGGCATCTGCATTCTCCATCTGATGGCCGAAAGCCGTCTCCAGAACTCCTCTGGTCCAAGCATAGTCGTCTACGTTGGGGCCTGAGCAGATCTTCTTAATGGGATGATCCTTGTCATAGTTGCGGACATACGTCTGATATCTCCGATACTCATTTGCGTAGAAATCCGGGTTCATGTTGCCGCCGCAGCCCCAGTTCTCATTGCCCACTCCGAAATATGTAAGCTTCCAGGGATCCTTGTGGCCGTTTGCCGCTCTCATGTCAGCCATAGGAGACACACCGTTGAAGGTAATGTACTCAACCCATTCGGACATCTCACGGACTGTGCCGCTTCCCAGGTTGCCGTTTACATATGCTTCACATCCAAGCTGTTCGCAAAGCTCAAAAAACTCATGGGTACCAAAGCTGTTGTCCTCCACAACTCCGCCCCAATGGGTGTTGATCATTTTCTTACGGTTCTCCTTGGGCCCGATTCCGTCCATCCAGTGATACTCATCAGCAAAGCATCCGCCTGGCCAGCGCAGAACAGGAACCTTGATCTTTTTCAGTGCCTCTACCACATCCGTACGCATTCCGTTGCGGTTGGGGATCTGAGAATCCTCTCCCACGTAGATGCCCTCATAGATGCAGCGGCCCAGATGCTCGGAAAAATGTCCGTAGATCTCTTTGTTGATCTTACTTACCTTCTTGTTTGGATTAATTACGTATTTTGCCATTTTACCCTCCGCATTCTTTGTTGTTTAATATTTACTAAAATATTTCACAATAATATTATATCGCAAATCCAGTAAATAGCAACTAAATTTTTAACAGATCCCGGTACTTCCGAATCCTCCCCTGTCCTCCCCTGACAGGCGTCCTTCTTCAAAGACAATGGCCGGCTGATGCTTCATAATCCTGAACTGGCAGATCCTGTCATTTTTGCGGATAGTGGTATCCCGCATGGCAAGAGCCGGAAATCTCCACCAGTCCCCGGGGCCGCAGTATGACTCGTCCACCACTCCCATATGATTTGCCTGCAGAACGCCGAAATTTTTAAAGGTAGAGCTTCTGGGAACAATATGGGCCTCATATCCCTTTGGAAGCTGCATAGCCACTCCCAGATGAATCAGCCTGAATTCTCCCGCTTTAAGCTCTACGTCCTCCGCCGCTCTTAAATCAATCCAGTCGGACTTTCCGTCTATGTATTCAAGTCTCGGCGTATCTGGTTCCAAATACTGTATTTTAATTTTTTCCATAGTATTTCCTCCTTCTTATTTCCTAGATCCTTTCCTCTGTCAACTGCAGTGGAGAATGATCTCGCCCTTTTTTAAGGTAGCCTGCACATCGATCACCCTCTGGTTGGAGCTTCCTCTCCAGAAAAGCTTCGGATCCCGCAGCTCCTCTACATATTCTCCGTCTACCAGCACATCCAGGCAGCCAATGATCTCTTTGTCCCGGATCTCCTCCCATTTGGCGCCTGTATACAGCCAGATGGTCTTATGGGGATATTTTTCTCTTATCTCCCGGGCCAGTTCTGTAATCTCTCTCTCATTGCCGCTGTAGAGAGGATCACCGCCGCTGAAGGTGATGCCTGAAATATACGGCTTATCCAGAAGGTCAAAGATTTCCTGCCTGGAAGATTCCGTAAACTCCACACCGCCTGCCGGATCCCATGTGAGAGGATTCTGGCAGCCCCGGCAGTAATGGCTGCACCCCGCCACCCACAGAACGACTCTGAGCCCGTCTCCGTTAAGCATATCGTCTTTTGTAATGTTGTGAAATCTCATACTCTGTTTTCCCTCATTTCAATTCTTCTCCCATCCATTCTCAATTTTTTTCTGCAGCTCTTCAAAGGACTTCAGGCCGCCTAAAGCATCGATGGCCTCCACACAGGAGGCTCCCGTGGCTGCCGCCAGCTTCAGGCTCATCTCCAGAGAACGGCCCTCCAGGGCTGCCAGGAGAAAGGCCGCTATAGTCGTGTCTCCAGCTCCGGTTCCCGAGAGAACCTTCTCCGGTTTATAGCTTTTTTCAAAACCTTCCCTGTTCTCCCACTTCCGTGTCTCTTTAAAGAGATCCCCTGCCTGACTCAGTCTTTCTTTCGATGAGGTTCTGTAATATATTCCCAGGGATCCGCACTTGATTAAAACCACAGCAGCTCCCATCTGAATCATGGCTTCTCCCAGGGGCCTTACGTCCCTTTCAATGTCGATGGTCTGAAGGATCTCACTTCCGTCCGCCTTTTTCTGCAGGGCATCATACTTCTCACGGTCCATCATAAAAAGAAGTTCTTCCACACTTGGCACAAAGAAGTCCACGTACGGCATAACTTTGCGGATAATCTCTCTCCAGTCTGCCCTCCCGGCCTCTGAATCCGCATCCACGGCCGCCATATCCAGAGATGTAGCGATCCCTTTTGCCTTTACCCACTGGAAAATCCGCAGAAGCTCTGCCCCGCCGTTTTCGTATATTTTCTTCATAATCGGCGGATACCCAAAATGGAACAGCGCTGCTTCCTCCAGCCCTTCTTCCCGAATATCCTCCCAGGAATACATGTCATTGGCTCCTGGATTGTGCAGAAAAATCCGGTCCAGTCCAGGAATGGCAAGGGCCACCGTGTAGGAAGTGGTACAGTTTCCGTCCATCACAATTCCCTGCTCTGCCCCGTGGCTCTTCATAATCTGAAGAACCAGCCGCCCCAGCTCATCATCCCCCACTTTCCCCATCACCTCCACAGAGGCTCCCAGCTTCTTTAAAGCCAGTCCAGTGTTAGCTGCGGCTCCGCCTGTATGTATATCCATGCCTTCCATATGTAAAAGCCGGCCTGGTACAAGAGCTTCCCTGACGGAGTTTTTCTTCCCCGGCGGAAAAACAGGCGTCAGATCCACACAGATGTGGCCGGCTGTCACTATTTTTTTATGAACCATAGCAATCTCCTTTCTCAGATATCAGAGCCGAAAAGATAACCGTGAAAATTTTTGTACCGTTCACCGCTGTTTTCCCGTCCCCAGAGACATTATCCTTTATTTTGCCCTGTATTGCAAGAAATTTTCTTCTTAAAAAAAGCTTGACATTCTTTCAACATATGTGCTATTATTCGTACGCAACGTGCAGTATGAGTAACATATAAAGGTTTCTCATGCCACACGCTCTTTTTTATCATATTAGTTAGTTTGTACTAACTTTTTTAATTCGTCATTAGTTAGGATCTACTAACTATTTTATCTTCATTTTAAACGGAGATATGAGAGGAGGAATTTCTATCAAAAAAATAAACCTTACATTTCTGCTGATGGCTGTTCTTTTGATTCTGTCTGTGATCTCCCTGTTTGTGGGAGTTCTGGATATGAACGTATCCGGCCTGGCCTCCGGTGATCTGGAGCAGCTGGAAATTCTTCTGATTTCCAGACTTCCTAGACTTCTCGCTATTCTCTGCACAGGAATTGGCATGAGTGTGGCTGGTCTGATCATGCAGCAGCTTTGTATGAACAAATTTGTATCTCCTACTACAGGAGCCACGATCTCT
>DVGR01000231.1 GCA_018712605.1 Candidatus Choladousia intestinigallinarum | reverse complement strand
ATCCTGCTACTACCTCACAGGAGAATTCGACTATATGCTGAAAATCTGCTGCCGCTCTTCCAGAGATCTGGAGGAAATTCACCGCAGTATAAAAGAACAAACGGGTGTAGGTATGACCCGCACCCATTATGTTTTGAGAACCGAAAAAAATATTTATTCCACTCTTCCTGATTTCCTTTATGAAAATCTTTAGACGCAAAGTAAGGCTTTTAGCAGCTCTGGGAGACTCTCCCGGAGCCTTTATACAATATGGGAATGCTGCGGTCCTTCCAGAGAAAGGGCTCCGCCGCCGGAAATAATAAAACCGATATCGCCTATGCTTTCTCCCGATCCAATTTTCCCATTATAATCCTTAGAAGAAATCCGAAGGCTGTTTCCATCTTTTTCATAATCTCCATTCCATCCGTCCTGAAGCCTGAATTCTTCCTCAAAATCCAGCACAATCTCCCAGGAACTGCAGGGCTGGCCCGAAAGATTCACCAGCTTAAGCTCATACTGATAATAATCCTCTCCATTGGATCCCCAGCAGTTCTTCACCACCGCATGCACTTCTATCTGCCCGCAGTCAAAAACCGTCTCCCCAGACGGCGCCTCCGTCTGGGCTTCCTCTGCCTGATCCGGGGATGTCTCTGATTCTGAAACTGCATCTGTGTCCCCGCTCAGCATCCTGCGAATCCATTTTCCCGATGCACTGAGATCTTCCTCCAGAAAGCCCCCGGTTTTCTGGCACGTACTCAAAATCATAGACGAAGTCTCATCCTTGTTCGCCAAATTCCATGCGACATAGCTGATTCCCAGTTCGTCCATTAGCTTTACCCATAGATCAGCCTCTTCTTCATCGATGTCTCCGTTTCCAGAAGCATCACAGATGCCATATTCCGACACGAAAACCGGCAGTCCTCCCTGGACAGCATTTCTCATCCGCATTCGCAGATCCTCTTTATGGGTTGCCGCATAAAAATGAAGAGTATACATAATATTATCATAACCAGTAATAGGGTCAGCCTGCGCTTCATCCACAAACTGGGACCAATTTGGCGTCCCCACAAGAACCAGGGCATCCGAAGCGTTTCTGCGGATGACAGGAATAATCTCTTCCGCATATGATTTGATCTGAGCCCACTCCGTCCCTCCATTCGGTTCATTGCAGATTTCATAAATCACATTTTTCATGTGAGCATACTTAGCGGACATCTCTTCAAAAAAGGCCTTGGCCTCTTCCTGATACGTCTGCGGATTTCCATCGGACAGAATATGCCAGTCGATAATCACATAGAGATCTTCCTCCGTGGCATAGCGAATTCCGTCGTCAATGAGCCTCTTCAGGCTCTCCTGATCCCCGTCCGTACAGAAACCGCCGCTCTCCGCCGTGTACATGGCCAATCTTACGACATTGGCTCTCCACTCCGTACGAAGCTGCCGAAAACATTCCTGATTCACATACTGTGGGAACCATGCCAGTCCGTGCGTACTGACTCCCCGAAGCTGCACTGGCTGTCCATCCTCACCAACTATCTGCGTACCTTCCAGATGCAGCACTCCCGCCGTCGAAGGAGCAGCAATCTCTTCCGCTCTTCCTGTTTTTCCCAAGCACAACAGACAGCCTACCCACAGCGCCAAAGCCAAAATACGTCTCCGATTTTTCACTGCCAGCATCTCTTCTTCTCCTTACTTCTCCACCGGTACTTTCTGGTTGAAATAATCCAGCACCAAAGCGGCCACGATTCCGATCACCAAATAGAACAGGTTCGTCATGGTATGGCCTGCGGACACTGTAAAGCTGTCAAAGGGTATGATCATCACCGTGGCGGCAATCACAATGCCGATAATGGCATGGAAAGCCAGATTGTAGTAATTGTCAAAAAGAGCGTTCACCGCTTTTGCAAGGCAGATGACTGTAGCCAGAGCCCCAATGCCGCCTGGAATCAGAACGGAAAAATCCAGATGACCGATTCCATCTACAAAGGGAGTATACAGCCCAAGAGGCATGAGAAGGGTTGAAAAGCTCATTCCCGGAGCAATCACACTCAGAGCAAGACAAAATCCACAGAAAAGATACCATCCGAAATTAGGCGTAATGACAATAGAAGCTACATTCAGCCAGCCCAGCAGGGCAAAGATCACGGCCATGGCAATTCCCATGGAAAAGAAGGATCCTGATGTTCTCCCCTGTTCTCCGGCTTCACGGAACAGAGAGGGGAGCATCCCGGCAATCAGTCCCACAAAAAGGCACACCGAGGTGTCAGGATATTTTTCCAGGAAATAAGCCAGAAGATTGGCAATCCCCAAAAAGCCGATTCCTCCGCCGATGATGATGGGGATCAGCTTGGGCACATGGGTCTTAAAGTTTTTAAAGGGATTGGAGAGCAGCTCCATAATGGTTTTATATATGCCGAACACAACGCAGAGTACACCACCGGAAATTCCCGGAAGTACGGCTCCCAGACCGATGAGCGCTCCCTGAAAGACCTGCAAAACTAATCTTGAAACAGAGGGTTTACTTGTTCTTTGATTCATTCTGTATTCTCCTATCTGATATTAACAGCTTCCGCGGCAGACTCTTGGTCTGAGCTTTCACTATCATTCTATGAGTGGATCTCATTAAATATGGTATATAAATAAAAAATGCGTAAGCAACATTTTCTTATCCGCCGCAGTGCGATCCATGCAGAGCTTTTACTCTATAGGAACGAAGTTTCCTATAGAGTAAACTTACATGCCTGCTGGCGCAGGCACCACTACGCATAAAAGCCACGGATTGCTCCGCACTGCGTGCTCCTTGCTCATACGGGTTAGCATCTCAAATGTTCATGCAGCCTTGCGTGCCAGCACGCAGTCTGCCTGCCCATTGAGACTGGCTTTTATAGTAAAAAACCATTAGTCAACAGACCAATGGTTTTCTATAACTTCTGTATTAAACCAGTTCAAGCACAACTTCCATTGCACCGTCACCACGGCGCTGTCCAATCTTTACGATTCTGGTATATCCGCCGTTGCGGTTTGTATACTTGGGAGCTATCTCATCAAACAATTTCGCTGTGAGATCCACGTCCTTCGTATTTTTCTTTCTTCCGGCTGCTTCCTTGGGTACTTCCTTCACAGGATAGAGAACCTTAAGCATCTGGCGTCTTGCGTGAAGTCTGCTGGGATTATCTTTCTTAATCTCCTTCTGAACTTCATCGTATACCGTTACCTTCTTGCCGTCAACGACTTCTTTGACTCTCTTGCCGTCTTTGTCCTTGCGGGCAACCTTCGCAGTAACTGTAACAGTCTGA
>DVGR01000230.1 GCA_018712605.1 Candidatus Choladousia intestinigallinarum | reverse complement strand
TTGCCGGGAAGGAGCTGCCGGGAGCGAAGCTCACCATCCTGGACGAGAATGGCGAGGTAGTAGAGATCTGGACTTCCACGGAGGAACCGCATTATATCGAGATGCTCCCCATTGGGAAGTACATACTCCATGAAGAATCCGCACCGGAAGGTTATCTGATTGCGGAGGATGTAGAGTTTGAAGTAAAAGATACCGGTGAGATTCAGAAAGTTGTGATGAAAGATGAGGCGGAGCCGGAAGAAACGCCGGAGACGCCGGAAACACCGACAACCACGGTAGATGCACCGAAAACCGGGGATCACACACCGATTGCGGCGCTTATGATTTCCAGCGGTCTGGGTCTTGCGGGGGTCATTGCCGCCGTTGTCTGGATGAAAGCAAGAAAAAAGAAACAGGATTGATACGATAGGATTGGGCGTTTGTGGACAGCCGTGGGCTTTCCATGAGCGCCCTTTTTGAGTTGAAAAAGAGGTGGATAGAAATGAAATGGTTGATTGCTGCAGGTGGGATACTGGTGTTCCTGCTCTTATTTGGACTGTACTGCTGTATTGTGGTCGGGGCAAGAGAGGACAGGTTCCTGGAAGAACTGGAATGGAAAGGCAGGCAGGATGCAGACGGGGAAAACGGATAGAGGGAAATATGCGCCGGATAAGCCCCAGGACTGTGCTTATTGTTACTTCTGGCACAGCAGGAAACAGAAATGCAGAAAGAAACGCTGCTATTACCTTTTGCCGGAGGAAAGGCAGGATAGCATCTGCAGAGAAAATGGGATGCTTGGAGATTGTAAGGTCTGCCCTTATGGACAGCACTCCCCCTGTATCGGCTACTGCCTGCAGAAGATTCTTCTGGATCTGCGGCAGTGCCGACAAAAGTAAGGGAAAGAAGGTGATCCGATATGCAGGATGAAGTCAATGAAAAAGTTGTGTCGTTGTGTATCAGCGGAGGAAAAATTTCTGCCCGGATATTAAAAAATGTTTTGATGAAATATCTGCAGGAAGTTGAAAGGAGAGAAAAACAGCGGGCAGAGAAATCTGCCGCAAAGGGAGATCCGGATACAAGTATTTCTTACCGTGGAAAAATCAGCATGGAACAGCTTAAGGCGGAAAAGAAGGAACTCTCCAATATTGAGATTACGGATAAGAATATCAAATCCTTTGAGAAATATGCCCGGAAATATGAGGTGGATTACTGCCTGAAAAAAGACTGTTCCATGGAGCCGCCCAGATACTATGTGTTTTTTGGGGCAAAAGATGAAGCGTGTATGACGGCTGCGTTTAAGGAATATACAGGCTGGCAGTTAAAAAAGAGTAAGAAAATATCTGTCCGGAAAAAGCTGTCCCTGGCAAAAGAGCGGCAGGCAAAGCACCGGGAGCGGGAGAAGAACCGCCAGAAGGAGCGTGGGCCGGAGCATTGAGTAAGAAGAAAACTGTAAAACGGAAAAATAAAGGGCCTGTAAAAGAGACCGTAACGTTGTTACTGGGAAAAGGCAGGAAGAAGCTATCGGAAACAGTCAAGGGCAATCTGCCGTCTGTGGATTGGAAGCGGCTCCTGATCCGGAACCTACCTTATGGGATTGTATTTTATCTCGTAGATAAAGTGGCATGGCTGTACCGGTACTGTATCGGGGGTTCCCTGATTGAAAAGTTAGGGGTACTTTTTCTAAATTTTTCCCTGGCATTTCAAAACGTCTTTCCCAGCTTCCATCCCCAGGATCTCTGCATTGGCGTCATAGGCGCTGGCCTTGTGAAGCTGGCGGTGTATCTGAAAGGGAAAAATGCGAAGAAATACCGGCAGGGCGTGGAGTATGGCTCCGCCCGGTGGGGGAACCAGAAGGATATAGCGCCTTTTATTGATCCGGTCTTTGAGAACAATATCCTCCTGACGCAGACAGAGCGGCTCACCATGAACAGCCGTCCGAAGCTGCCAAAGTATGCCAGGAATAAAAACGTGATCGTGATCGGCGGCTCCGGTTCCGGCAAGACCAGATTTTATGTGAAGCCAAATTTAATGCAGATGACACCAAATGTTTCCTATGTAGTCACTGACCCGAAAGGCACGATCCTGGTGGAATGCGGGAAGCTGCTGCAGAGAGGTTCCCCGAAGATGAAGGATGGGAAGCCGGAGCGTGATAAAAACGGGAAGATTGTGTATGAACCGTATAGGATCAAGGTACTGAATACCATCAATTTCAAGAAAAGTATGCACTACAATCCTTTTATGTATATCCGCAGTGAGAAGGATATTTTAAAACTGGTAAACACCATCATTGCGAATACCAAAGGAGAAGGAGAGAAATCTTCTGAAGATTTCTGGGTGAAAGCCGAGCGGCTTTTGTATTGCGCACTGATTGGCTATATCTACTATGAAGCACCGGAGGAAGAACAGAACTTCTCCACGCTTTTAGAGCTGATCAATGCGTCGGAAGCCAGGGAAGATGATGAAGAATTTAAAAATGCCGTGGACGAGCTGTTTGAGGAATTGGAACGGGAGAAGCCGGAGCATTTCGCTGTGCGACAGTATAAGAAATATAAGCTGGCGGCGGGAAAGACAGCAAAATCCATCCTTATTTCCTGCGGGGCCAGGCTTGCCCCCTTTGATATAGCGGAGCTTAGGGAGCTGACAAGCTATGACGAGATGGAACTGGATATGCTGGGGGATCAGAGGACAGCCATGTTTGTGATTATCTCTGACACGGATGATACTTTTAACTTTATCGTGGCGATCATGTATACCCAGCTTTTCAACCTGCTTTGCGACAGGGCGGATGATGTGCATGGAGGACGGCTCCCTTATCATGTAAGGCTCCTGCTGGATGAATTTGCGAATATCGGGCAGATTCCAAAATTTGATAAGCTGATTGCAACCATCCGGAGCCGGGAAATCTCGGCTTCGATTATTCTGCAGTCCCAGAGCCAGTTAAAGACCATTTATAAGGATGCCGCAGAAACTATTCTCGGCAACTGCGATACCATGCTGTTCCTGGGAGGCAAAGAGGGCACCACGTTAAAAGAAATCTCAGAGACGCTGGGGAAAGAGACGATTGATCTTTATAACACCTCGGATACCCGTGGGCAGAGCCGGTCTTACGGCCTAAATTATCAGAAAACCGGAAAAGAACTGATGAGCCGGGATGAACTTGCTGTGATGGACGGGAATAAGTGTATCCTGCAGCTTCGTGGAGTACGCCCGTTTTTCAGCGATAAGTTCGATATTACCCGGCACAAGAGATATAAGTTGTTGTCGGACTATGACAAAAAGAACAGTTTTGATGTGGAGGCGTATATGAAGCATACGTTGAAACTGCGGATGAAAGAGGAATTTGACCTCTTTGAAGTAGAGGGAAAGGAAAGTGAATGAGTGATTTATTTAAAGAAATGCAGGCAAAAATCGGCTGTCAGTATCTTTCAGATCTCCCTTATTATAAGCGGGCGGTCTGGTATGAACTGCGCCGGATGCCCCTGGGGGAATATGGCCAGGAACAGTTGGAGAATTTCGCCCGGTATGTATTTGGCGTGAGATATTCCGTTTTAAAAGAAGTCATGGATCGATTGGAGGCAGCGACGGACTCTGTGACACCATGACGCAAAGTTTGCAGCATCAGAACTTTACGACACAATGTCGCAAAGTTGGAAAGGGGAGTTTATGGATTTTTTTACAGAGGCGGTTGATGTTCTGGCGGCTATTGTCCGTGCGCTTTCCCGGCCGGATTCTCCAGAAGATTATTTTGGAGGATGTTGGGAAATGCGCCTGGTGAAGTCAAGGAAGACTGTTCTGCCGCTGGTAAAAATCATACACTTATGGCCGCCGATCCGGGCGGAGCCGGGAAAAGATAGCGGCAGGCAGAGACAGATTATAAATGAAACAGCAAAATAAAAGAGAAAGGATAAGGGAACCGGATTCCCGGAAGATTTGAGCGGCTATGGAAAGATGGCGGCTCTTTTTTTGTCTCTGCCGGTAAGACAGAAAGGAATCCGGTTTCCAGGTAGCATATGGCATTTTTTAGCTCGGCAATTTCTATTTTGCAGACACTTGTGGTGGCTATTGGAGCCGGCCTTGCAGTATGGGGCGTTATTAACTTGCTGGAGGGATACGGAAATGACAATCCAGGGGCTAAGTCACAGGGAATTAAGCAGCTCATGGCCGGAGGTGGGGT
>DVGR01000229.1 GCA_018712605.1 Candidatus Choladousia intestinigallinarum | reverse complement strand
GGGCCAGTCGCTCCGCTGGGACCCGTGGGGCCCGTGGGGCCGGTCGCTCCGCTGGAACCTGTTGGGCCGGTCGGGCCAGTCGCTCCGCTGGGACCCGTTGGACCCGTCGGACCGGTAGGACCTGTTGGACCCGTTGGGCCAGTCAGACCCGCAAAGCCTGTAGGACCAGTGGGGCCTGTGGGACCCGTGGGGCCGGTCGGGCCGGTCGCTCCCGTATTCCCCTGAGGCCCAGGCACGCCTGGTTCACCCTGAGGACCGGTAGGACCAGGAAAGCCCATGGGGCCAGTCGGACCCGTTGGACCCGTGGGGCCGGGACGTCCGGGAGGGCAGGGAGGCTTAGGCGGGCACCCGCATCCGCAGGACTGCTCCTGTACATCCTGCTCACGTCTATTTTGAAACCATGCCATATATTTCTCTCCTTTTCTTTTGGCGGCCTTTATTTTGTGACCGCCTTTTTGGTTCCTCTATATTATATGTCGTTTTTCATTCTTTGCCTTTCTGCCTGCTTCAGCCTCCCTCTGCCTCTGCTTTTCGGCTGCGAAAGTATTCTTTATTATAATGATAACTGGGAGAATCCGGCCAAAAAGCTCCCGCCAGTTCATTATACTTTTCCGCTGTTTTTATGTCCCCCATCCTGTCATAGCAGACACACAGAGAAATAGCTGGGAGATAGTCGTAGCACTCTTCCTGGACAAAGGCCCCGCTCGCCTGCTGTTTTTCTGCCGTTAAGGCCCGCTGGTACCAAAAGGCCGCCTGCCGGTACCGTCCCCGGTCCATAAAATGCCGCCCCAGGTCACAGCAGATTTCCCCTCTAGGGACGTCATACAAAAAACTTTTCAGTAGAGCCTCCAGCGCCCCGTCTTCATCTCCAAGGCCATAGCAGCAGAAGGCAAGCTGTCTGGCTGCGTCAATTTTATTTTCCTCCCATCCGTCCTCTCTGCCCAGAAACTCCCGGAAAATTTTCTCTCCCTTTTGGTACTGTCTGTGGGCCAGCAGTTCACGCCCATAATAGTACAGTTCCCTTCCGTTAAAGCTTTTTCCCTCTTCTCTCATCTTTTCGTAAATTCTCAGGTTTCTGTCCTGGTCCCCTGGCTTTGTTTTTCTATGTTCTACGGGAATGCCCTCTCTCTGGATCTTTCCGGCAGGGGTCACCGCCTCATGAACTCTCCCCTGGAATCTGAACCCACTGTGATTCTTAAAAATTCGTTCTCTGTCATAGACAAACGCAGGTTTTCCCTGGAGATCGAACTGAGTCACATAGGGCATCATAATTATGTCTGCTTCCCCCAGGCTCTCCTTCATTTTCAGAAAATCATCTTTGTACTGCTCTCCGATGACATCGTCGGCGTCCATCCACATAAGATACTCTCCTTTTCCCTTGGCGAGAGCAAAATTCCTGGCCTTTGAAAAATCATCCTCCCAGGCAAAATCATAAACCTGATTCGTATAGGCAGAAGCGATTTCTTTTGTGGCGTCCTCAGAACCTGTATCCACAATGACAATCTCATCCACCAGTTCTTTCATACATTCCAGGCACCGCCCTAATACTTCCTCTTCATTTTTCACGATCATACAGAGACTGATGGTACTCATAAAAATTCCTTTTCTTTTATCTTATGCCTTAAGAGAATCACTGTATCAGAGAAAACAAATTTGCACGGCAAAAAGGCTTTTCAAAATTTTCCTTTCCCTTATCGACAATCCCTCCCTCCTATGATATATATTGTATAAGTCCAGTCTCAAAGCAGGGATTCATGGGCTGCTTGCAGACCATGGAAGCCATGCTTTCGAGACGACAACAGGTATGAGGAAGGAGGGCGGCAGCCCGGATTCCGAATACCTGTTAGGATTCCGGGAGTGCGAAGCACGCAGGAATCCGTGGGACTTATACTTATGTTATATTTATTGGGAAGTCCAGTCTCAAAGCAGGGATTCATGGGCTGCTTGCAGACCATGGAAGCCATGCTTTCGAGACGACAACAGGTATGAGGAAGGAGGGCGGCAGCCTGGATTCCGAATACCTGTTAGGATTGTATTGTATGAGGGAGGATTTTGAAATGGCAAAAAAAGACGCTTCCGTTAATCAGATTACGGAAGGGGTGATTTGGAAGCAGCTGCTTGTCTTTTTCTTTCCTATTTTGGTAGGAACTTTGTTCCAGCAGCTTTATAATACTGCGGACGCAGTGGTGGTGGGACGCTTTGTGGGAACTCAGGCTCTGGCGGCCGTAGGCGGCTCTACCGGTCAGATTACGAATCTGATTGTGAACTTTTTCGTAGCCCTGGCTTCCGGTGCCACTGTCATCATCGCCCGGTATTACGGCGCCAAAAAGAAACAGGATTTAAACGATACGCTGCACACGGCCATTGCCTTGTCCGTGGCGGGCGGAATTTTGACTACTGCGGCAGGCCTCGCCCTGGCGCCTTTCCTTTTGGATATAATGAAAACTCCTGCCGATGTAATGGCGGATTCTGTTACATATCTGCGGATTTATTTCGGAGGTATTCTTTTTGTGTTTATATATAATGTAGGATCGGCAATCCTCAGAGCAGTGGGCGACTCTAAAAGGCCTCTGTATTTTCTGATTGTCTGCTGCTTTATCAACATCTTTCTGGATATCCTGCTGGTAATGGGATTCCATATGGGGGTGGCGGGAGCTGCCGTGGCTACGGTGGTCTCCCAGGTGGTCAGCGCCCTTCTGATCCTTCTGGCACTGGTGAAATCCAAAGATATGTATCTGCTGGAACCGAAAAAAATCCGCTTCCACAAGTATTTTTTGTTTTCTATTATTACAATCGGACTGCCTGCAGGCATCCAGTCCATTATGTACAATATTTCCAACATGATCATCCAGACTTCTCTGAACAGCCTGGGTACTGAGACCATGGCCGCTTACACTGCCTTTGGAAAAATTGACGCCGTTTACTGGATGATCTCCGGCGCTTTCAGCGTAGCTATCACCACCTTCATCGGTCAGAATTACGGCGCAGGAAAATATGACCGGATGAAGAGAAGTGTTAAGGTGTGTCTGCTCCTGGATTTTGGCGCCTCCGTGGTGACCAGCGCTTTGCTGCTCTTCGCAGGCCAATATCTCCTGCGGCTGTTCACAGCAGATCCTCAGGTCATCCAAATCGGAATGGAAATCATCCGTGTGATTGCCCCTTCCTACGTACTCTTTATTTTTATCGAGATTCTCTCCAGCTCCTTAAGAGCTATGGGCAATGTTGTAATGCCTACCATTATGACCTGCACCGGCATATGCGTCCTGCGCATCTTCTGGATCTTCCTGGCAGTGCCCCACTGGCCTGGAGTACGGACGATTCTTTTGAGCTATCCCATCTCCTGGGGGCTGACTGCCGCTCTGTTCATCGTATACTATTATATCAGCCAGAAGAAATTTTTTGCGGCTCATGAGGAAGCCAAGACGCCGTAAAGGCTTCCTCATTCTCCCAGATATTCCAAAATTCCCCGGCAGATGGCGGCTGCCGCCCGATTTTGATAATCCTCCTGTATAAGCAGCGCCTCTTCCTGAGGATTTGTCAGAAAGCCGCATTCCACGATTACCGCCGTCCCTTTGGACTGCTTGAGAATGTAGTAGGTGGAATTGGCTTTCTCCTGCCGAGAGGTAGTCTCCGTCAGTTCCTCGTTTAACTGTTTCTGAATCATAGAAGCCAGCTTCTGCCCTTCAGTGGAATGCTCATAGTAAAATACCTGGGGGCCCCTGACGGAAGAATCCTGGTAGCTGTTCTGATGGATGCTCACGGTCAGCAGCGGTTTTACCTCTTCGATCAGAGCACAGCGTCTCTGCATATCCTGGGCTTTTTTGTTGGCTGCGTCCTCATCATACAGCCCTTCTTCCGTCTCTCTGGTCATTATCACCTCATAGCCAGCCTGTTCCAGAAGCTCCTTCAGCTTCTTGGCATAGACAAGGTTCAGTTCCTTTTCATTTACACCGGTGCTTCCCGTCATACCAGGATCACGGCCTCCATGACCTGGATCTAAAATAATGGTTCCTTTCCCCTCCATACTGCTCTCTGTGCTCACCGCCTCCTGCCATTTAGCTCCAGCCCTCGGCAGAAAGAAAGCCACAAGCAGCAGAACGCCTGCCATAAAATACGGGATATACTTAAAATAACGAGACATAAAAACTCCCCGGAAACTCTTTGTTTCATAATATATGATACCGCTGGACGCAAAATGCTGCTGGAAACAGCAAAAGCAGCAATCTCTGCTCTATCTTTTTTGTTCCGCCAACATGTCTTTGTACGTAATCATGGTTACATTACCCATTTCTGCCGCTCTGTCAATACAGCCTTTTGTAAATCCGGTCTTAGCAAAGAGATAGAAGTATACCTTCCTATAGCTAAACAGCATACTGCGTTCCACTAGAGTTTCAAGAACGCCCAGATCAACCTTTTCATTTGTCCACTTGCACTCAGCAAACAAAGCGGCATCTTTCGCCGCCCCCATAATATCTATTTCTTCTCTGGACTTAGTTTTTGGATTTGCGCCCCACCAACGGCCAATATCGCTGAAATTCACCGCACATTTACCCTCAAGAAGCAGTTTCCATAAATACTGTTTACAAATGTCCTCGAATATACCTCCCATATAAGATGGAAGCTCGGGCAGAATTCGCCTATATGCCAGGTCGGCAGCTCCACGGGAAATAATGGAGATGTTTTCCGGTACAAAGCGATACCAGAAACGGAACATATTATCTTCAATAGAATAAATTGTCTTTCGGCTTGATTTTTCGCCGTAGGGCACTTCTTTTTTAATAATACCCAAGGCGATCAAATTCCTGATATAAGCAGCACATACGCTGGTGTCCTCACCAATTTTATTAGAAATATCGTTCATCTTAGATGCTCCTGTGGCAATCGCAGTAATTACCGCATTATAGATTGCTGGTTCCCGTACTTCCTGCTTGAGCAGATTGACTGGCTCCTCATAGATGAAGGATGAAGGATTGAGGTACGTATTCTTAATATTATCTTCAATAGAGAGGCTATCATCAATCTGCAGCAGGTATTGAGGAGTGCCTCCCGTAATGCCGTAAGCCATTGCCTTGTCCTCATCGGATAAATTTTTAAAACAAAGACAGGCCTCTAAAAATTCAAAAGGCTGAATTTTAAGCTGCGCTGTTCTTCTGCCGTAAAGAGGGGATTTATATGCCAAGACATGATCTTCCATATAGGACATCGAAGAACCGCAAAGAATCAGGAACAGTTTAGAACTGTCCTTATTTTTATCAATCAAAAGCTGAAGTGTAGAAGCAAGGCTCTTAGATGCACGGGCAACATAGGGATATTCATCGATAACCAATACGATTCTTTTAATCTTGGCAAGTTCAAATACATACTGCAGAGCAGTCTGAAAATCCGGAAAAGAAGTATTCACTGCAATTCCCGTATTATATTCCATAATACACCTTGAAAAGTT
>DVGR01000228.1 GCA_018712605.1 Candidatus Choladousia intestinigallinarum | reverse complement strand
CGGTAAAAAAAATGGAAGGGGCGCCTATGTGTGCCGCTCCAGGGAATGCTTTGAAAAGGCTGTAAAGAACAAAGGCCTGGAGAGATCTCTGAAAATTAAGATACCGGAGGAAACGTATGAAAGCCTCAAGAAGGAGATAGAATCTATTGAAGAGAGATAACGTGTTATCCCTTATGGGAATTGCCAAAAAGGCAGGAAAGATTGTATCCGGTGAATTCCAGACGGAGCAGGCTGTAAAGTCCGGCAGGGCTTGTCTGGTGATCCTTTCTGCAGAGGCTTCGGATAATACGAAAAAAAAGTTCCTGAATATGTGTGCCTTTTATAAGGTTCCTGCCTACTCCTATGGAACGAAGGAGGAACTGGGAGCAGCCATTGGGTGCGAATACCGGGCCTGCGCAGCCGTATTGGACCAGGGATTGGCTTTATCAATAGAAAAAAAGTTAAAAGCTTGCTGGAACGGAGGTTGTGAGAGTGACGAATATTCGGGTACATGAATTGGCTAGGGAGCTTGGAAGAGAAAATAAGGAGGTTATGTCCGTTTTGAAAAAAAACGGAGTTGAGGTAAAGAGTCATATGAGTAATGTGGGAGCAAAAGACGCAGAAATGGTCAGGAAACATCTGGCTGGAAAAACCACTGAGATTAAGGAGGATGAGAATATGCAGAAGAATACAGAAGCAGATGCTGCAAAGAGGGCTGCAGCAGATTCCGCCGCAAAAGGCCCCTCGGCGGATGCGGGAAAGCAGGAAACGCCTGCCCATCCCAAAAAGAAAAATATTATTCAGGTATTTCGTCCTCAGAACAGTAAAACGGGAATGGTAAAGCCTGGATCGCGCCCCAGACCTCAGGGAACGAAAGGAAGCGGTTCCCGTCCGGGAGGCCCCAGGAATTCTCAGGGAGGCGGCAGCGCAAGATCCCAGGCAGGCGGAGCTGCTCCGGCGGGACAGGGAACCCCAAGGCGTACGGCATCTTCTCCCCAGGGCCAGACAGCCCCACAGAGCGCAGCTCCCCAGGAGCTGAAGACAGAAAGCGCTCCGGTTAAGGCGGCTGAGGTTAAGACGCAGCCGGCTGCGGCAGCTCAGAATACAGCAAAACCAGCCTCAACAGCCGGAGGGCAGAATGCTTCCAGAAGTTCTTCTGTCCGTCCCCAGGGGAACCGTTCTGAAGATCGCCAGGGCAGCAGAGGCCAGGGCGGGCGCTACGGAGAAGGCAGTTTTGGAAGAAATCAGGGTTCCCGTCAGGGCGGACGTTCCGAAGGCGGAAGATTTGAAGACCGCCAGGGAAACAGAAACCAGGGAAATCGTTTCTCAGAGGGCGGATCAGGAAGAAGCCAGGGTTCCCGCCAGGGCGGACGTTCCGAAGGCGGAAGATTTGAAGACCGTCAGGGCAGCAGAGGCCAGGGAAACCGTGAGGGCGGATCAGGAAGAGGCCAGGGCTCCCGTCAGGGCGGGCGTTCCATGAGCATTCCCAAGGCGCCGGTAGAGGCGAAGCCTTTAGAAAAGGAAAGCAGGAAGCGTACGGAGCGAGGAGACCGCAACCGCACAGAGAAGGGCGAAAAGCTGGAGAGAATGGAGAGAAATGTCCGGCAGGGACAGAAGCCCCAGAAGAATCAGCAGAAAACAGCCAAGAATGCGAAGCAGCCTGTGCAGAAGCCTGCTGAGAAGCCGGAAGAGACCATTAAGAATATCGTAATCCCGGAGAAGCTTACCATCAAGGAGCTGGCGGACGCCATGAAGGTACAGCCGGCGGCTATCGTAAAGAAACTTTTCCTTCAGGGAACCATGGTGACAGTAAACCAGGAAATCGACTTTGATAAAGCAGAAGAAATTGCGTTGGAATTCAACTGTATCTGCGAGAAAGAAGTGAAGGTCAATGTGATCGAGGAGCTTCTCAAGGAGACGGAGGACGCTGAGGAAACCCTTGTTCCCAGATCACCGGTTGTCTGCGTAATGGGCCACGTTGACCATGGAAAAACTTCTCTGCTGGATGCCATCCGAAATACCCATGTAATCGATAAGGAAGCCGGCGGAATTACCCAGCACATTGGAGCGTACGTGGTATCCATAGACGGACAGAAGATTACATTTTTAGATACCCCCGGCCATGAAGCCTTTACGGCAATGCGTATGCGGGGAGCCAATGCCACGGATATTGCGATTCTTGTAGTTGCGGCGGACGACGGAGTGATGCCCCAGACCGTGGAGGCTATCAACCACGCAAAAGCAGCCGGAATTGAGATTATTGTGGCGATTAATAAGATAGATAAGCCCAGCGCAAATGTGGAAAGAGTAAAACAGGAGCTTTCGGAGTATGAACTTATTCCTGAAGACTGGGGCGGCAGTACGATCTTTGTCCCTGTCTCCGCACACACCCATGAGGGGATTGACACGCTTCTGGAGATGATTCTTCTGACTGCTGAGGTTTCTGAACTGAAAGCTAATCCTAACAGAATGGCAAGAGGTCTTGTTATTGAGGCAGAACTCGACAAAGGAAAAGGACCGGTGGCTACAGTCCTGGTACAGAAAGGAACGCTGCATATAGGAGATCCCGTAGCGGCAGGTTCCTGCTATGGAAAAGTCAGGGCCATGATGGATGATAAAGGACGCCGGGTGAAAGAGGCAGGGCCTTCCACACCTGTTGAGATTCTTGGTTTCAGTGACGTTCCAAATGCTGGAGAGATTTTCATGTCTATGGACTCCGAGAGAGAGGCAAGGAGCTTTGCGGAGACCTTTATCAGCGAGGGAAGAGAGAAGATGCTGGAGGAGACAAAATCCAGAATGTCTCTGGATGATTTGTTCTCACAGATCCAGGCCGGCAATCTGAAAGAGCTGGATATCATTGTAAAGGCAGATGTCCAGGGATCTGTGGAGGCTGTTAAGCAGAGTCTGCTGAAGCTTTCAAATGAAGAAGTCATTGTAAAGATTATTCACGGAGGCGTTGGCGCCATCAACGAATCGGATGTAATCCTGGCTTCTGCGTCCAATGCGATTATTATCGGATTTAACGTAAGACCGGATGCGGTGGCGAAGGCTACAGCAGAGCGTGAGGGCGTGGACGTCCGTCTGTACAGAGTGATTTACGATGCCATCGCTGATGTAGAAGCCGCCATGAAGGGAATGCTGGATCCTGTTTATGAGGAGAAGGTGATTGGACACGCAGAAGTGCGCCAGCTCTTCAAGGCATCTGGAGTGGGCACCATTGCCGGAAGCTACGTGACTGACGGAATCTTCCAGAGAGGCTGCTCTATCCGTATTTTCCGGGAAGGAAAGCAGATTTATGAGGGCTCTCTCGCATCCTTGAAACGGTTCAAGGATGATGTGAAAGAAGTGAAGTCCGGGTATGAATGCGGACTTGTATTTGAAAAATTTAATGACGTGCAGGAGGAAGACACAGTAGAGGCTTATACTATGGTTGAGGTTCCAAGGTAAAGCCGGAAGGAATGATTGTAGAATGAGAAAAAACAGCATAAAAAATACTCGAATCAATGGTGAGGTTCAAAAGGAACTCTCAAGAATTATTCAGACTGAAATCAAAGATCCCAGGATCGCTCCCATGACTTCGGTGGTAGCAGTGGAGGTGGCGCCGGATTTAAAATCCTGCAAGGCGTACATTTCTGTCCTGGGAAACGCCCAGGAATGCCAGGATACTCTGGCAGGCCTGAGAAGTGCGGAAGGTTACATCCGAAGACAGCTTGCACACACCGTGAACCTGCGGAACACGCCGGAGATCCGGTTCATTCTGGATCAGTCTATTGCTTACGGCGTGAATATGTCGAAGCTTATTGACGATGTCGTATCTGGCATCCACAGAGAAAAGGAGGATGAAGAAAATGAATCTGAGGCCTGATCTTGCAGAAGAACTGAAAAATGTAAAGACCGTTACCATTGCGGGACATATTCGTCCGGACGGGGATGCTGTAGGTTCCTGCATGGGACTGTATCTGTATTTAAAAGAAAATATGCCGCAGCTTGATCTTAAGGTCTTTTTAGAGGAAATGCCCCAGTCGTATTATCTGCTGCAGGATTCCTCTGAGATTTGTCACTCCTTTGAGGAAGAAAGGGAATCGGATCTGTTTTTCTGCTTGGACTGTGCAGACGAGCTGCGTCTGGGGAAGGCGGTAAAATATAAAAACAGCGCAAAAAAAACCATCTGTGTGGATCACCATATCAGCAACGGCGGCTTTTGCGATGTCAACTATGTTGTGCCGGAGGCCAGTTCCACTTCCGAACTGATTTATTCTCTTCTGGAGAAAGACAAAATTACGCAGCCTGCGGCTGAGGCGCTGTATATGGGAATTGTCCATGACACAGGTGTATTCAGACATTCCAACACAGCGCCGGAGACACTGGAGGCTGCTGCGGATCTTCTGCGCAAGGGAATAGACGGTTCAAAGATCATCAATCTGACCTACTATGACAAGACATATTATCAGAACCAGATCCTGGGAAGAGCCCTTTTGGAGAGCATCCTTCTGCTGGACGGTAAAATTATATTCAGCGTGGTTCGGCGCAGGCAGATGGTCTTTTACGGAGTAGAGCCTGCTGATCTGGATGGAATTGTACAGGCGCTGATGAGTACTGCAGGAACAGAGGCCGCCATCTTTATGTATGAGACGGATCCTCAAGTATTCAAAGTAAGCTTAAGATCCAGAGATAAAGTGGATGTCAGCAGCATAGCAAGCTTTTTTGGAGGCGGAGGCCATGTTCATGCGGCTGGCTGCACCATGCAGGGGTCTGTGTACGATGTGGCAAATAATATTACCTATTATATAGAAAAGCAGCTTCAGGAGACGGAGAAGCCACAGGAGGATCCGGTTCAGGAGACAGAACAGTGATTCACGGGATTCTGAACGTATACAAAGAAAAAGGCTACACTTCTCATGACGTTGTGGCAAAGCTTCGAGGGATTGTAAAGCAAAAAAAAATCGGACATACCGGCACCCTGGATCCTGAGGCTGAGGGAGTTCTGCCGGTGTGCCTTGGAACAGCCACCAGGGTTTGTGATCTTCTCACAGAAAAAAAGAAAACATATCGGGCGGTTCTTCTCCTTGGGAAGGTTACCGACACCCAGGATCTTACAGGACAGGTTCTGTCACAGCGCCCTGTGGAGTGCAGAGAAGAACAGGTGCGTGAAGTCTTAGGGAGTTTTGTGGGAGAGAGAGAGCAGATTCCCCCCATGTATTCAGCCGTGAAGGTGAATGGGAAAAGACTGTATGAGCTTGCCAGACAGGGCCAAGAAGTGGAGCGAAAGCCAAGGAAAGTAATCTTTTATGAAATCCTTCCTGAGAAAATCGAGCTTCCAAGAGTTATTTTTCTGGTG
>DVGR01000026.1 GCA_018712605.1 Candidatus Choladousia intestinigallinarum | reverse complement strand
GAAGAAATAGAACTGCTGATTGACATGGGATATGAGGAGAACGATGAGAGTGTCATCCCTGAGATTGAAGAGACCCTTGGACAGTTCCGGGATACCTTCGAGTCTATCAGGATCCGCACGCTTCTCTCTGGAGAATACGATAAAAATAACGCCATTGTCACCCTCCATGCAGGAGCCGGGGGAACCGAGTCCTGTGACTGGGCTTCCATGCTGTACCGTATGTATACCCGCTGGGCGGATAAAAAGGGATATCAGGTGGAAGTACTGGACTATCTGGATGGTGAGGAAGCAGGCATTAAGTCTGTCACCTTCCAGGTAAACGGTGAGAATGCCTATGGTTATCTGAAGTCTGAGAAGGGCGTTCACCGTCTGGTGAGAATTTCACCTTTCAATGCTGCTGGAAAACGCCAGACTTCATTTGTAAGCTGCGACGTTATGCCGGAGATCGAGGAAGATGTGGATGTGGAGATTCGGGACGAGGATCTGCGGATTGATACGTACCGCTCCAGCGGCGCAGGTGGACAGCATATTAATAAGACCTCATCTGCGATTCGAATTACCCACCTTCCTACAGGAATTGTGGTGCAGTGCCAGAATGAGCGGTCTCAGCATCAGAACAAGGATAAGGCTATGCAGATGCTCCGTGCCAGACTGTATCTTCTGAAACAGCAGGAGAATGCTGAAAAGGCTTCTGATATCCGTGGAGAAGTAAAGGAGATCGGCTGGGGAAATCAGATCCGCTCCTATGTGCTGCAGCCCTACACCATGGTGAAAGATCACCGGACGAATGCGGAGTCGGGCAATGTGGACAGCGTGCTGGACGGCAACATTGACCTGTTTGTCAACGCTTATCTGCGGTGGCTTTCTCTGGGACAGAAGGAAGCGGACGATTAGTCCTCAACTATGATGCCTACGGATTGTTCCGTGCTGCGCACCCCCACTCATGTGGGCTTAGGCCTTTAGACCCTGGCATCATAAAAATAAAAGAGAACCTGCTTATGTAGTCGGGAATAAATATGGGGCGCCATGGGCTGAAGACAGTCCAGGGGCGCCCTGTTACTGTGTTACTGTTCACTCGTATCTCGTGAACAGTAACATTCGCAGGCTCATTTAAAGTTTTGCTTCGCAAAAGAAGCCTGCTCACACCTGAATCACGTTCTTACGCAGCCCGACAGCAAGTGTCGGGCCGCTGTGTGAACAGTAACGTTTCTGTAGCGGTGTTCTCAAACTCTCTTAAAAACAGTTGCAACCCTTGTAAAGATATGATAATATCCTTGGAGGGTAGACAAATGTATTTCTGATACATACAGCAACAAAAGAGGGAGTAGAAAGATGCCTGAGAAAAAAAAATATTTTGTGGTGAGAGAAAAGGCGGTCCCGGAAGTGCTGCTGAAAGTGGTAGAAGCAAAGCGGCTTTTAGATACGAAGCGAGCGGAGACAGTTCAGGAGGCAGCAGACCAGGTTGGAATCAGCCGCAGCTCTTTTTACAAATACAAAGATGACATTTTTCCTTTCAGGGATAATGTCAAAGGAAAAACCCTGACGTTTGTTCTTCAGATCGAAGACGAACCGGGTTTTTTGTCTGAGATTCTGAATGTGATTGCGGAATATAACGCAAACATTCTTACGATTCACCAGAGTATTCCCATTAATGGCGTGGCCACTCTTACGCTGAGTGTGGAGGTTCTCGCAGATACCGGGGATATATCCAATATGATTGATACCATTGAAGGAAAATCAGGAGTGCAGTACCTGAAAATATTAGCTAGGGAGTGAAAACATGATTCAGACAGCAGTATTAGGATATGGAACAGTAGGTTCGGGCGTGGTGAAGGTCATTGAGACAAACCATGACAGCATTGAGAAAAAAGCCGGGGTAGATCTGGTGGTAAAGTACGTATTGGATCTGAGAGATTTCCCGGGGGATCCGGTTCAGGAGAAAATCGTACATGATTTTGACGTGATTCTCTCGGATCCGCAGATCAGAATTGTCGTGGAGACCATGGGCGGACTGGAGCCGGCTTACACATTTACCAAAAAGGCCCTGGAGGCCGGTAAGAGTGTGTGTACCTCCAATAAGGAGCTGGTGGCGCGCCATGGCACGGAGCTTCTTCAGGTAGCCAGGGAACACAATGCCAGCTATATGTTTGAGGCAAGCTGCGGCGGCGGAATTCCTATCATCCGGCCTCTGCGCACCTGTCTTTGCGCCGATGTCATCGATGAGATCACCGGTATTGTAAATGGCACTACAAATTATATTCTTACAAAGATGATCGATGAGGGCCGGGAATTTTCAGATGTCTTAAAAGAGGCCCAGCAGAAGGGATATGCGGAGCGGAACCCGGAAGCAGATGTGGAAGGACACGATGCCTGCAGAAAGATTGCTATACTTTCCTCTTTAGCTTACGGGAAAAGAGTGGACTTTACCGATGTATACACAGAAGGAATTACGAAGATTACCCCTGCGGATATTCAGTACGCAAAGGCTATGGACAGAACGATTAAGCTGCTGGCCTTCAGCAAAAAGGAGGGAGAGCAGGTGACTGCTATGGTTGCCCCATATCTGCTGGAGAAGGAGGATCCTCTGGCCAGCGTAAACGGTGTGTTTAACGCAATCTTTGTTCACGGAAACATGCTTGGCGATGCCATGTTCTATGGACAGGGAGCCGGCAAAGAAGCCACAGCCAGCGCCGTGGCCGCCGATGTGATTGAGGAAGCCCAGGTTCTTGGAAGAAGTGTAATGTCCTCCTGGGAGCCGGAAAAACTTGTGCTCACAGACGTATCTGGTACGGAAAAAAGGTTTTTCGTAAGGGCCAAAGGAGAAGTTTCCGGTGCATCAGAGGCAGAGAAGGTGTTTGGTGCCATTGAAGTGGTGCAGGCTGGGCTGGAAGGAGAGTACGGCTTTGTGACCGAAAGGATGTCCGAGGGCGCATTCTTTGAGAAGGCAGGAGAGTTTGGGGCAATGATCAGTATGCTCCGCCTGAGAGATAAAACCAAGTCTGAATAGAGAACGGGGATAGATATGAAATATATAATCATACTGGGAGATGGAATGGCTGACGAACCGCAGGAGAGACTGGGGGGCAGGACGCCCCTGGAGGCGGCAGCCACTCCAGCCATGGATTTTCTGGCGCTTCGCTCAGAGATCGGACTTTTAAAAACGATTCCAGAGGGGATGAGTCCGGGAAGTGATACGGCGAATCTTGCGGTCATGGGCTATGATCCGGAGAAATATTATACAGGGCGTTCTCCTTTGGAAGCCTTGAGTATCGGTGTGCCTTTGCAGGAGAAGGATGTGGCTCTCCGGTGCAATTTTGTGACCCTTACAGAAGAAGAGCCCTATGAGAAAAAGAAAATTCTGGATCACAGCTCCAGTGAGATTTCCACGGAGGATGCGGCAGTGCTTCTGGATGCCGTAAAGAAGGAGTTGGGGACAGATGAGTTTCAGTTTTATCTCGGTACCAGCTACAGACACTGTTTGATCTGGCATGAGGGAAAGGTACTGCCCCTTACGCCGCCTCATGATCATTTAGGAGAGGTGATTGGGCCGTACCTGCCGGAGGATTCCAGATTCCTTGAGCTTCAGAAGCGAAGCTATGAGATCCTTTCCTCCCATCCCATAAACCAGAAGAGAAAGGAGCAGGGGTTGAATCCCGCCAATAGCTGTTGGTTCTGGGGCGCTGGTACGAAGCCTGGCCTGGCTTCCTTTGAATCTCTGTATGGGAAAAAGGGAACCATGATCTCAGCTGTGGATCTTTTGAAAGGAATAGCCGTGGGCGCTGGCATGAGGGTGAAGGAAGTGGCAGGCGCCAATGGAGGATTGGACACTAACTATGAGGGAAAGGCTCAGGCGGCCGTGGATGCCGTTCTGAAGGAAGGGTCTGACTTTGCCTACATCCATCTGGAAGCGCCGGACGAGATGTCCCACCAGGGAAGCCTGGAGCGTAAGCTGAAGGCCATTGAAAACCTGGATGCCAGAATTGTGAAGCCGGTGTATGAGGCTATGGAGGCCTCTGGAGAGGACTACAGACTGCTGATCCTTCCGGATCATCCTACACCTCTGCGGATCAGAACTCACAGTTCAGAGCCTGTTCCATATCTCCTATATGACAGCAGAAAGGATTTGGGCAGTAAGGGGCTTTACGGAGAGACGACTGCCAAAGAGAGCGGGATTTTTCATGAAAAGGGTTATCAGATGATGCGGTATTTTCTTGAACTGTAAGAAATTTGCTCCTATAGAGTAAATTTTCTCAAAGTAAATTCCATTGAAAGCCATGGATTTTGAAAATCTTATCAAAATCTATGGCTTTTTTGCGCCTGTATTCTCCATTTCCCTGTATGCCTTTGGAGAGCAGCCTGTTTTTTCCTTAAAACATTTTCCAAAATGGCTCATTTGATGAAATCCGACGGCAGTGGCGATATTCCCGACAGGTTCAACGGTTTCTCTTAAAAGCTCTGCGGCTTTTGAAAGCCGGTATTCCGCCAGATATTTGTAAGGCGTCGTATTCAGGCTCATTTTGAAACAGCGGGAACATTCCGATTTACTGATATTTGCACTTGCAGATAGGTCAGAAAGTGTAATATCTTCTGAAAAGTGTTCTTCAATAAAGCGCAGAATTTTTTGCATACGAAGATGAACAACGCTCTCTTTCTGTTCTTGCGGGAGTATGATATTTTTACGCAGGATCAGCCAGAGAGAAGATAACTTGACCAAGACCTCATAGACATAGAAAATCGTCTTGTCTTTTTCGAGCTGGACTAATTGTTGTAAAATTGTCGTTATCTCTTTATGCCACCCGACAGCAGGTGCGAAGTGGACAAGGGGGAGCCGATCATTCGTTATCACACTGTCCACAAAATCTTTTGCGGGACTTCCCGCATAAAAGGCAAGAAAGTATGGAGGGAACAGAAAGCTGTTATAATGGCAATTTTTAATTTCCCCGACAAAATGTACCACATCTTTATTGATGAAGATAGCCTCTCCCGCCTGTATCTGAATCGAATGATCAAGTGTCCGAACTTCAATGATTCCGTCCAGTACATAAATAAATTGTAAATCCTCATGCCAGTGCATGACCTGAAATCCCGGATTGCGAGGGTAGGAATTTTTCCCTATCACATCAAGGACAAGGTATGGAAAATCCGTGTCAATGTTCAAATTGATTGAGTTGATATAGTTTTCCCTTTCCAAATCTATTTTCCTTTTCTTTTTGGGAATATTGCGATAATATTCGGCGATTTTTCAATAGTTCAGTGTGTTGCTTTGTGATAAAATCATAATGAATTTCAGAAAAAATGTCAAGGACGTTGGAGGTGGATGGATTGTATTTCCAATACGGCGATAAGGAAATCGAGTATCTAAAAAAGAAAGATCAGGTATTAGGCGAAGTCATTGAAAAAATCGGTCATATCGAGCGTGAAGTGGATAGCGACCTGTTTTCCTCTGTCATACATCATATTATCGGGCAGCAAATATCAACAAAAGCGCAGGCAACCATCTGGCGGCGTATGAAAGAACAATTTGGAGAAGTGACCGCGGAAAGCATATTGGCGGCTGATATTCCAGAGTTACAGTCTTTCGGTATGACGTTCCGCAAAGCAGAATATATCAAAGATTTTGCAGGAAAAGTGCAAAGCGGTGCGTTTGATTTGGAGGGGATTTCCCGATTGCCAGATAATGAAGCAATTAAAATGCTGGCGGCTCTAAAAGGTATCGGCGTATGGACAGCGGAAATGATTTTGCTTTTTTGCTTGCAGCGTCCAGATATTTTCAGCTTTGATGATCTGGCAATCCAGCGCGGCTTGCGTATGGTCTACCATCACAGAAAAATAGACCGTAAACTTTTTGAAAAATACCGCAGGCGGTTTAGTCCTTATTGCAGCGTTGCCAGCTTGTATTTATGGGCTGTTGCGGGGGGCGCAGTCCCCGGTATGAGAGATTATGCGCCGAAGAAAGGAGGAAATCGTGGAACGGACAGAACAAATAAACGCGGTCAAAAATCGGGACAAAAGGTATGACGGTAAATTTTTCGTTGCAGTAAAATCCACAAAAATTGTCTGCCTGCCGTCTTGTTATTCGCGAATACCTTTGGAGAAAAACATGGTGTTCTTTGATACTTTAGAAGAAGCATTAGAAAATGGCTATCGGCCATGTAAACTATGTAAACCAGAAAACATTTGAACACAAGGAGGAAAACCCGCAGGGGGATACCATTATGGCCTGAGGGGCAGGCCAGGAAGGAGGAAATGGATATGGCAAATATCATTGTCTTATTTGCAGTCAAACCGACCAAAGCCGGAATGAAAAAATATCTTGACCTTGCAGCTATGTTAAAGCCGCTCTTAGCCGGTTTTGAAGGTTTTATCCGGGCAGAACGCTTTTCCAGCTTAAATGAGGAGGGAAAACTGCTGTCCATGAATGTATGGACGGACGAAACCGCCGTAGAGCGTTGGCGGAATGTTGTGCAGCACCGCATGAGCCAGAAAGAGGGACGGGAAAAGCTGTTTGAAAGCTATAAAATCACCGTCTGCTCTGAAATCCGTTCCTATACGGACACAGACCGCGCGCGGGCTCCGCAGGATTCTAACCAGTATTTTGGTGTGGAGGGATAATATGCAGTACATCAGTCGTTATCAATCTCCCATGGGAGAAATCCTTTTGGCCGCAGATGAAATCGGTTTAACGGGATTATGGTTTGAGGGACAAAAATATTTTGCCCTTTATTTGGAAAAAGAACACGAGGAAAAAGAACTTCCTGTGTTTGAACAGGCGAAAAAATGGCTTACTATTTATTTTTCCGGGAAAGAGCCGAAGTTTCAGGTGCCGCTCCACTTTATCGGCACTGATTTTCAAAATGAGGTGTGGGAAATCCTCTATTCCATTCCATACGGACAGACGATGACCTACGGGGAAATCGCGAAACAGCTTGCCGCCAAACGGGGCTTAAAGCGTATGTCGGCGCAGGCTGTCGGCGGGGCGGTTGCCCGTAATGAGATTTCCATTATTGTCCCCTGCCACCGGGTAGTAGGAACAAACGGGAGTTTGACCGGGTACGCTGGCGGCATTGACAAAAAAGTGGAACTGCTCAAGCTGGAGGGGGCTTTGAAACAGGAATATTTTATCCCGAAACATAGTACAGCCCCGTAAAGGAGGACAGGATGAAACCAGTTAATGTAAATAACATCAATGATTCTTTTGGAATACAGGCGGAAAATTTTGAAAGTACGGAACTGAATTTTACAAAAGCGGAATATCTGAATTACACAGTATCTTGTGTTGCTCCGGACAAGCAGGATATTATTTTAGAAGTTGCCGCCGGAACTTGCGCTTGCGGCCGTTCCTTTGCCCCGTTAGCACACACAGTTATATGTCTGGACGCAACTCTTCCCATGCTGACGGTTGGAAAAGAAAAGGCGGAAAGCAGCCGCATGAATAACATGATTTTTGTAAAAGGCTATGCGGAAGAATTGCCTTTCCTAAATGAAAATTTTGATATTGTGTTTTCGCGTCTTGCGTTCCACCACTTTACCGATACGAATACCGTTTTTTCTGAAATGGTAAGGGTGTTGCGTCCCGGCGGCAAATTAGTCCTGATTGATATGGAAGCTGCCGATGAAGAATTACGAAATACAGAAGATGAAATTGAAACCCTGCGTGACCCCTCTCATG
>DVGR01000227.1 GCA_018712605.1 Candidatus Choladousia intestinigallinarum | reverse complement strand
ATATTCTCTCCCTTCGTTTGGCATCTTCTATAGTTACTTTTTTCAGTATATTTAAATACTACTGCATACTCATAATAAAGTCAACTACAGATTATCCCATAAAATCTTGTTATCCCCAAATTAGCATGTTACAATATTTTCATAAAGCTTTCCATCGTGTTTTCACGCCCAAACACCGGAAGGGCTATTAAGGAGGAATGAGTTATGAACAAAATGAAAAAAAAGTGGCTGATCTGTATATTGGCGCTGATAGCTCTGTTTTGCCCTGTACGGACATACGCCGCAAATTCAGGGGTGTCCCTTACCATAGTTGCCAATGACAACGGCATTAAGGATTTTGGACACGCTTTTCTTATAATTACCAACAATGGATCAGGATCTATCTCCATTGGCCCTTACGTTTTAAGTTCCAGAGAACAGGTTACCCTGGGGATGCGTGAAAACTATTCGGGACACTTAGCAGGTTCCGGGGGAGCCTACTACAATGTAGAAGCAGCCTCCCCCGGCGTTTATAAAAGCTTTGCCTATAAAACCATTTCTATTTCTGCCGATGATGCAAAAAAGATCGGCCAATATTTTCAAGAAAACAGCTATTACAGCAATCTGGGACACCTTATTTTCCACAACTGTACCACCTTCGCTGTGCGCGCCTGGAATCTAGTTGCTCCCGATAAGGATCAGTTAGACGAAGATTCCATTGACGAACCCTGGAAACTGAAGGATCGCATCCGCAGAACTTCAGGAGCACGAATGGACACTTCCCTCTTGGGAAGCGTCCTGAATAAAAAGCAGAGTGCAGACGCCGTATATTATCTGAATCAAAACGGAAAAGTAATCCCTTACCGTCCTGTGCGAACGCAGATAAAGGCCCGTGAAGCCCTCAGCTGCAATCAAATTAAACTGACTTGGACTGCAGCCTCGGATAAAAGAATCAAAGAGCAGGATATGATCACCGGTTACAAGCTGTATTATACTACTAACCCCAAAGGAACCGCCACCGTTGTGGACATCAGCGGCAAGAACAAGACATCTTATGTATTGAAAGGGCTTAATCCAAACAAAACGTATTACTTTAAAGTCTTCACTGTTTTTAAAAAGCATGGGTATGAAGTCACCGGCGATGCCAGCGCAATAAAAATAGCAACCACAAAAAATTGTAAAGTAAGTCTGAACAAGACGAAAGCCACTATCTCCATGCCGAAAACAAAGAGCCTCCGGCTGATCGCTACGTCTACCGGCTCTCATTCCGGTTCCCTTGCCAAAGTAAAATGGAGCTCCAGCAATACAAAGGTGGCCACAGTCAGCAGTAGAGGGTTGGTGACAGGAAAAGGAAATGGAACTGTGTACATTACGGCAAAGATTCACGGAAAAACAGCCAAATGCAAAGTTACTGTCAAGAAACCTTCCATCACTCTAAATAAAAAAACAGCCACGCTGATCGTGGGAAAATCCTTTACATTAAAAGCAAAAGTTGCAGGAACCAGCGAAAAAGCTGTTTATAGGAGCAGCAATCCCAAAGTGGCCACAGTCACCCAGTCGGGAACCGTAAAGGGCAAGGCATCTGGTACCGCAACCATCCGGGTTTCTGTCAACGGCGCAAGCGCCGCCTGCAAAGTAACCGTAAAGCCTTCTTCCATCCGCCTCTCCGCCTCGAAGCTTAGCTTAAATACAGGGAAGACTTATTCACTGAAAGCATCCGTGCAGGGAAAGAGCAAAAAGGTCACCTGGCAAAGCAGCAATACGTCCGTGGCAACGGTAAGCTCTAACGGAGTCGTCCGGGCGAAAAATACCGGCTCCGCAGTGATTACCGCGAAGGCCAATGGCAAAACGGCAAAATGTACAGTCACAGTCACTGACCGCCTGGAGCTTTCCACATATTTGGGAAAAGATATTTCCCTTGTCAAAGATACTTTTAAAGAACACAAAGGACCAAACATATATAAAGAATCGCGTTGGACCAACCCCTGGGATATTTATTGGTGCGATGGCTCCACTGTAGAATTTTATTGCGGCAAAGACCAGACGATGGTTGAAAAAATTATTTTGCAGCAAGATCCTACCTACACAAATCTTAGGCTCTCTCTGGCAGGCCTCCATTACAATATGACGCTCCCGGAAACGCAGAAAG
Organism: Candidatus Choladousia intestinigallinarum; assembly: GCA_018712605.1. Lineage (GTDB taxonomy): Bacteria > Bacillota > Clostridia > Lachnospirales > Lachnospiraceae > Choladousia > Choladousia intestinigallinarum. The sequence continues at coordinate 8,426 of DVGR01000227.1, read as the reverse complement.
TTCTGAAATCTTCCGGCTGGTCACTTGCAGAAAGTCATCTGGGGAAAGGCTGGAATGATGCGTTCTATTTTTACACTTATAAAAAAGGCGGTTATACTCTGGAATTGATATTCCACAGGCTTCCTACCTTTGAACTGCGGAAAATCACTTATTCCCGCTAAATAATATACGTAATTATAAACGTGCGCAGATTCAAAATGTCTGCGCACGTTTGCTGTAACAGCAGGCACCACATACTATTCTTGAATGGAAAGGGTTAAAGGAATCGTATATGGAACGAATGAGACTGCCGGACGGAAGAAGCGTGCTTCCGCCGGAAACAATATTGGAATTTTGTCCATAATCTATCCTCCCAACGCTTATGACGGGATGATCCTGCTGACCGTCTGTTCGGATTCAAAAAAAGTGATTCCTTTCCCCTTCTTCCTTGACCTTCCCAAGCCGAGGAAATATAATAACAGAAACAGGCTTTGCAAACTTTCACCGCAGGCATCCACAAGCCTGTATTGACCCATTCCATGCAAAGACCGAAAGGAGGATGCAGACAGATGCTTTGCGTCATCTGCCATAACTTATGGAAAGTACATTTCACCAGCAGGAAGAGCTGCTGCAGGCAATCCTCTCCAACCGAAGCCTTTTCGTCTGCGATTATCTGGCCAAGAGAGACTGCCTGGTTATTTACGACGAAACACTGAAGATCGCAAAAGAAATTCCCGACTTCTCATCTTATCTGGAATCTCAGTCCTCGATTCATCCAGACGACCGCTGGAAGCTCCGGAAACTGCTTTCAGGACAGGATCACACTGAAATTGAGGTCAGGGAAATGAAGGCGGATTCAGTTCGGAAGCTGCTGATCCAGGTTTTCCCACTAAATGGAGTCGATCCCTCCGTCCGTCTTCCCATCGTGATCCAGGATATCACCCAGGAAAAGCATCGGGAAGCTCTCCTGGAGAACCGGGCCATGAAAGACTCCCTTACCATGCTTTACAACCACTTTTTTGGCCGTGAACTGATCAATGAATATCTAAACGGCAAAGATCCGTACAGCAGCTGCGGACTGATGGTTCTGGATATAGATTATTTTAAGTATGCCAACGACACCTACGGTCATCTTTTTGGGAACCAGGTTCTAGTAACGCTGGCTCGTCTTCTCCTGCGCCTTTTTTCCGAAAAAAGTATCCTCATGCGGGCTGGAGGCGACGAGTTCGTCATATTCCTCAAAGATATCAGCCACGCTGACCTGGTCAAAAAGGCCATGCATCTGATAAAAACCGTGCGTGAGCTGGTTTTTGAAGGAAAGGATTATTCTATCACCTGCAGCGTTGGAGTCTGTTTTCTTGAAGCAAACAATTCCGGCTACAGCTATGACCAGCTTTTTGAAAATGCGGACTGGGCTCTTTACCGTGCCAAGGAAAACGGCCGGAACTGCTATGTCTTCTGCGACAGCCTGCAGAGGTTTGAGCTTTCCGAACAGCATCAGCCTTCCCTGGGAGATATTGATATCCGTTATCTCCACAACGATATCATCTCCACGGCTTTCGAGATTTTTGAAAAAAAGAACAGCTTCTCCGTTGCGATTGAACTCCTCATGGAGGTAATCGGCTACCGCTTTCAATTAGACCGGATCACGGTAATCCGAACAGATATCAAAGACCGTACCACAGGCCGTCAGTACCAGTGGGTTTCGAAGGACGCTCCCCCCGTCCTGAGCACACCGGCGAGCTTTACCAAGGAGGATTTTCTCACCCTGTTTCAGAGCTATGATGAAAACCAGACTACAGTTCTGCAGCACGACAATCTGCGGATGTACTCTCCAGGAGGCGCCTCTCTTTTGATGCAGGGCGGCGCCAAAACGGTACTGTATGCGGCCATGTACTGCGAGGGAAAATACACCGGCGCCATATCCTACGTCGTCTGCCGTGAAAAGCGATACTGGTCCAAGCAGCACCGAAAGGAGCTGGGCGAGGTGACCAAAATCATTTCCGCCCACCTGGCCAGAAACCAGGCGGTCAGCCATAAAGAGGAATGGAAAATCGCCTGGTCTGAATATGACAGTTTAACCGGACTGATTTCTTTTTCCCGCTTTAACGAGGAAGCGGAGAGAATGATCGTGGGACATTTCGCTGACTCCTACATGATGCTGTACAGTGATTTTGTAGGCTTTAAATATTTCAACCAGTCCTGCGGCTACAGTGTCGGGGATCAGCTTTTAAAGGAATACAGCAACTTTTTTATAGATAAAATGCCGACCGATACAGACGCCTTTTTTACCCGCATCGTCTCAGATCAGTTTCTGATGCTGCTGCCCTATTCAGAGGACGAGGATGTCGCCAAGAAGCTGGATAACCTGAACAGGGAATTTCTGCGGCTGCAGGCAGGGAAATTCCGGGTTCCGGAAATTCGGATCCGTACCGGCATTTATCTGATTGAGCCCGGCTGCCTTGGCGCTTCCTACGCCATAGACGCAGCCAACTATGCCCGAAAACAGATTACTTCCCACTCCACCTCCACTGTGCGGATTTATGATCAGGAACTTCGCAGAAAGCAGGAGCTGGAAAATGAAATCATAAATGGAATCGGGAACGTCATCCGGGAAAAGCAGTTTGAGGTGTATTTTCAGCCCCGTTTTTCTATGAGAACCGGTGAAGTAACAGGGGCTGAAGCACTAGTCCGCTGGCGGACAAAGGACGGAACTTTGCTCTTGCCCAACGTTTTCATTCCCCTCTGTGAATCCACAAGCCGAATCGAAGAGCTGGACTATCACGTATTTGAGCAGGTGGCAGCGTTTCTGGCCCGCAATCAGCAGTTGGGCCGGAAGCAGATCCCGATTTCAGTGAATGCATCCATTCTGCACGCCTCAGACCCATTGGCTGTTCAGAAATATCTGGATATCCTGAAAAAGTACCAGGTGGATCCAAAATATACAGAAATAGAACTGACCGAAACAGCCACCGTACAGGAATACGAAAGTGCCAGGCGATGGTTCCAGGAGCTTCAGGCAGCCGGGATCCGAACGGCTCTGGACGATTTCGGCGCAGGCTATTCCGTGCTGAATTCAATCCTTGACATTCCGGTAAACACGGTAAAGATGGACCGGGCCTTTATCCAAAACTGCGAGCACAATCCCCGGGGAGATTTTTTCCTGTACAAGCTTGTAGACATCATTCGAGGACTTGGCTATCATGTGGTCTGCGAGGGTGTGGAGACTCAGCGCCAGTACCAGATCCTGAAAGATTCCGGCTGCGATGAGGTCCAGGGCTCCCTGCTGGCAAAGCCCATGTCCATCGCCGAATACGAGAAATTCATGCAGCAAAACGGACAAACAAAGGAGGATATGCCAATGCACCATAATATTTTATCACCCATCCGTTAAAAGAAGATTAACTTCAAAACTAACACAGAGCTGAAGATCCGTTCAGTTGGCTTTATTCTATTCTGGAGGTGAATCCTTGAATGCGAAAATCATTTAAAAAATTTCTGCTTTTATCAGCCGCCGTCCTGTCTTTTATGATCGTGCCTGACAGTGCTGCCCAGGGGGCAGGCGGAAGCCTTACCCTGTTTCTGTCCAGTGAACAGGAAAACTATTACGGTCCCGGCATCGAAGAATTTCGCCAAAAATACCCGGAAGTGGAACTGATAATAGAAAGCTATTCCATCAATGAGATGATGAGCAGCCAGCACAAAGTGAAGACAGAGCTTATGGCCGGTAAAGGTCCTGATCTGCTCCTGTTAGATGCTTACGGGACAGATGACGTGTACAAACTGCTGAAAGCAGGAGTCTTTGCGCCTTTAGATGAGTTTATGACCGATGAGGCTGGCTGGGATGGCGGACAATATGTCATGCCTGTAATTGACGGCGGTAAATTCGCCGGGGTACAGTACGTCATGCCGCTGACTTATAGAGTTCCCCTGGTCCTCTCCTCCCAGGAAGCCCTGGATGAAATAGGCTTTAACATGGATGCCTGCCAAGATACCGGCTCCCTGTTAAAGGAGGTATCCGCTCTGTATGAAAAGGATCACCAGAACCGAATTCTTTTAGGCATGGCCGGATTTATGGCATTTCCTCAGCTTCTGGAAGGTGATTTTCTGGACTATGAGTCCGAATCTATAGGCATTGATCCCCAGGTACTGCAGGAAGCCTGCGAATCTTACAAAAATCTTTATGAAGAAGACCGTACGGATTCCCTGAGTGAACTGGCCTACTATGGATATGGAGTCGATATATTAGACCGGGAAGGGTTCATTGCCGTCATCACCGATATTGATATTATGCTGATGCCAGTGACAGCCATCGCCGCAAAGGAAACGCCGGTGATTCTGCCTGCAGGCTTTGCAGGGGAAGGGGCTGTAGCCCAGGTCGCTTCGTATACGGGAATTCGGGCCAACAGCGAAAACAAAGAGAACGCTTGGAATATGTTAAAGATCCTTATGGGCGAAGAAATGCAGACTGCCGTATCTGAGAATACCATTTCCGTACCAGTCCTGAAGTCCGTACAGGACAAGAAAATACAAACCCGGCTTCAGCTTTCCCTGGAGGAAGCAGAAGACTACGGCCTGCCAGCCGCAGATCCAGGGGAAGAGTTTCTTGCAAAATACCGTGAATATCTGGCCTCCCCCGGTAAAACCATTTTCATCAACAACACTTGTACCGTAAACTTTTACAATACCATGCTGCCCTTCTATGAAGGCCAAAGCGATTATGAAAGCTGCCTGCAGGAGTTTGAAAGTTATATAAAAATCTACCTGTCAGAATAAGGAGTGGATGATTCAATGAAAAGAAAGAACATATACGCAGGGATTACCGCAGCAGGAATACTCCTTGGGATGGCTTGCCCGTGGACGGCAGCCGCAGCAGACCAGGACACTCCTGTTCTTACCATATGGGTGGACGCCCTCAGCCAGTATCCTGTGCGGATGGCCTGTTACAACTATTATTATGGCAAACAAAACGAAGCGCTCATGGGGAATTACGATCCCTATCCAGAACTTTCCTGGGAGATTGTGGATAAAAGCTATTTGTCGCCGACCCAGTGGGCGGCAGAGCTTGAAGAGGCAGTCAAAGCCGGCGAGGGACCAGATTTGATTTATGTGGATGAAAGCAGCGCCGTTGATCTTCAAAGGGCCATGGAAGAGGGCTGGTTTCTGGAGCTTTCAGAGGTGGAACAGGACCGTATACTGCATTTTGATTATACAGACGGAGTGCTTGAAGCAGGTCAATATGAAGGAAAACAGTATCTGCTCCCTGTGTTTATAGAATATCCTTTTGCCCTCGGACTAAGCAGCCAGCTTGAAGCTGCAGGGATTCATCCGGAAGAAAACAGCGAAGATTTGGCGGATTTCCTTCAAGCCCTGCTGGATGCGTCCGACAAAAGCGGGAAAAAAATTTTTGAGGATTCCTCCGCTGTGGACTGGATTCAGGACTACTGTTTCCCGGAAGATACAGAAGTTGCAGACACGCAGGCTCTTAATGATTTGTTGGAAGAGGTGCGTCTGCGCTCCGGCGACGAGAGCCGTTTCTTTTCTCCATATGAAGCTTTGGAAAGCGGAGAATACCTGCTTTCCGGCTGCAGTCTGACCAATAAAGATAGAACCGCCCAGAATCTTGCTCTTTTAGATACAGACGATGCAGTATTTTTAAATATCCCCTCCTGGAACGGGGAAATCTGCCCGGTAATCACTCATACGGCAGCCGTCAATGCCAATACAGCTTTTCCCCAGGAAGCTATGGAATTTTTGCATGCCTTTCAGCGAGCTTTAGTGGGAACCGCCTCTATCATCGAAGACTATCCCGCAATCCTTATGGATGATTATTACAAAACCCAGCTCACCGCCGCATCTTTTTTAACTGAGAGCGGCTATCTGGAGGAATACGCTTCCCTGGCCGAGGGCTTTTACTCAGATGCCGGCTGCTATCAGTCCTTCCTAAGCCGTATACAGGAGGCCCAGGGCAGCGCCCGGTTTAAGTCCTCCAAAGACGTGGATTCCATTCAGGAACCCTCAGCTCCAAAAGACGTCATCACCGTGGCTTTCCAGGATCGCAGTATGGGCACGGAAGACGCCGTCTATCGGTGGCTGCAGGATACGGCAGAAAAAATGGAAACGGAAGATCTCCATATCCAGTTGATTCCTTATTGTTTCCCCCTTGTAGTTGTACAGACCGACCAGTTTGAGCAGGCCCATGTAGGGCCGGATATTCTGCTGGAGACGGTTTTTGGAATGGAAGGTTATAATATGTCAAAATGGTACTTGGATCTCTCCCAACTGGCCCAAGGCCAGGATCTTCCCCTGACCGAAATATCAGGAGAGGAAAAGGGACTTGCCTATGGGATATCGGAGGCCAAAGAAACCAGCTACGTTTTCGCAATCTCAGAATCCTCCCCTCACAAAGAAGAGGCCTTTGACTTCTGCGTGAAAGCCCTGGAAAGCAGCCTTTACCAGGAAACCATGGATATCTTGGGATTGATTCCTACAGTGATAAATTAAGAGGATAAAAATATAGGCAGTATGTTTTCTATAACTGCACCATTCTAAAAACGGCCAGTAATGTTTCATAAACAAATACTGGCCGTTTTTTATTAGCAGTTAACAGCGGCATTATTATAATTCAAATTCATCATATGCAGGGATATAAACTTTAAATATCACTCTGTATCCAACTGAGCAAGAGCATAATACACGAACTTTCCGTCCTCAATCGTTTTTATGTATGCAGAATCTTTAATCGCATCATGTTCTTCATCAAATTTAATGTTTCCTGTAACGCATTCAAATTCTCCTTCTTCCAATGCTTTCATGATGGCTGCACTATCATCCGACCCTGCTGCTTCTATAGCGTCTAATGCAATATTATAAGTATCATACCCTAAAGCCGTACCACTGCCTTTAGGAGACTGGCCTGGAAAACAAGCGTCATAATCATCTAGATATTTTTGTACTATCGGAGTGGGCTCATCGCCTGCAACGAAAAAGCAAGTAAACAAGGCCCCTTCGCAGTCCTCACCAGCTATATCAATCATAGCTTGCTGTTCCCAACTATCAATAGCGAGGAACTGCGGATAATATCCCATCTGATGAGACTGCATTTGTATAAGGGCAGCTTCCGTACACTGGGTTGGGCAAAAAACCACATCTGGTTCAGCTTCCATTAACGCATTTATCTGAGCCGAGAAATCCTGATCGCCTTTATTATACCGGACATCGCAAATTATATTTTCCTCTCCAAATTCTTCCACAAAATATTTACGTGCTCCAATGCAGTAAGTATCTGTAACGTCTGTAATTACCCCTGCAGTCTTGGCTCCCAAATCATTTTTGGCAAACTGCGCCATGGCCGCTCCCTGAAAATCATCCGTGTAGCATGGCCGGAAAAAGCATTCGTTTCCCTGAGTAACCAATGGATTTGTGGCCGTTGTAGTAATGATGGGAATGCCAGCTTCATCAAAAGTAGGTGCCGCAGCTATGCAGTAACTGGATCCGGGACTCCCCAGCACGATAGAGCATCCCGCCGAAACAAGGCTAGCAGCAGCAGTAACAGCTTCCACATCATCGGATTTGTTGTCTGCTATGACAAATTCCACCTCTCTCCCCAGAACAGTAGGACGTGCTTTTTGTGCCGCTTCTATCCCTTCATACTCCATCTGACCGCCCGAAGCATTACTTCCGGTAAATGTCATAAAAATACCAATTTTAATTGGTTCATTCTCATCAGAAGCTGATGCAGGAAGTGCCGTTCCCAATATTAACGTACTGACCAGCGCTGCTGCCATTCCACATTTAAACATTCTTTTAAGCATTTTAAAACACTCCTTTCAATCATATTTTTTTAGTTAAGTTAACTGCTAATACTTTGATTTAATACCAAAATAACCAAATAACTTATTTTTTCTTACCCAAATACGCTGCTCTAACCTTTTCATTTTTTAAAAGTTCTTCTCCAGAGCCAGACAAAGTAATCTTCCCAAGCTCCATTACAAACCCCCTATCTGCCAGTTTTAAAGCAGCATTTGCATTTTGTTCAATCAACAAAACGGTTACTCCCTGAGCGTTAATTTGTGAAATGATTTTAAAAATATCTTTTACTACCAATGGAGCCAGTCCCAGACTTGGTTCGTCCATCATAATTAATTTTGGCCGTGCCATTAAAGCTCTGCCTACCGCAAGCATCTGCTGTTCGCCTCCAGATAAAGTACCGGCCATTTGCCAGGAACGTTCTTTCAGTCTGGGAAAAAGTTCAAAAATATATTCATAGTCTTTATTTATTGCTGCTGCATCCTTTCGTAAATAGGCACCCATTTTTAAGTTTTCCATTACAGTTAAATTCGGAAAAACATGACGTCCTTCCGGAACAAGTACAATGCCTTTCGCAACAATCTCCCGAGTTGACATATGTGTTATATCTTCACCTTCAAAATAGATATGCCCTCCCG
>DVGR01000226.1 GCA_018712605.1 Candidatus Choladousia intestinigallinarum | reverse complement strand
ACAGAGGGGAAGAGGAAGGCGGACCCTGCCAGTGGATGGAGCAGACGATTCCGGTAAAAGGAGAGCTGGAATGCTCTGGCTGCAAAAAAGAGATGGTGCCGGATATCGAAGTTTCCCTGGCCCAGGCGGACCTGCAGCCCAAAGAAGATACAGACGGGGAGATGCGGCTGTTCCACCTGGAAGGAATTCTGGAGCTGGAAATCCGCCTGTACGGAAATGAGGAGGCGGAGATCCTGGAAGACGTATTCTCACCGGAGAAGGATCTGGAGGTGACTGCAGGGGAAGAGACTTACGAAAGCCTGGTAATGCATAATGAATCCAAATGCCGGGCGGAGGGCAGGATACGGATTCAGGCGGCAAAGCCCAGAATCCTTCAGATCTGTCACAGCCATGGAAGCATAAAGGTGGACCAGACGAAAATCGTGCCGGGAGGAATTCGCATAGAGGGCGCCATTCCAGCCGTGATTCTGTATATATCCCCGGAGGACACCATGCCTTTTGCAGTGCTGGAAGGGACGATTCCCTTTACCCATGTGGCGGAGGTGCCGGGAATTACACAGGACTGCCGTTTTACCCTGAACACGGGGCTGGAGCAGCTTCAGGCCACCATGGCTGACAGTGAGGAAATCGAACTGAAAGCTTCTGTAAATCTGGAGATTTTTGCAGTGCGGCCTCAGAAGCAGAGGTGTATTCAGGAGATTCAGGAAAATGAGTATGATCCGGCGGTACTGGAAGCTGTACCGGGGATTACGGGATATATGGTGCAGGAGGGCGATACACTCTGGGAAATTGCCAGGGAGTACTATATGATGCCCCAGCAGATTATGGAGATGAACGGCATGGAGACTCAGGAGCTTCATAAAGGGGAATGCTTGATTCTCATGAAGAACATGGTTACTTTTAATGAAAAGCAGGGATAGGATTACAGCAGTTTTCATAAAAATATAAAATTGCCCTTTCAGGTCATTGACAGAGGGAGAACAGGCAGATAGAATATATTGTATACAAAATGCATACAAGTACAAGGGTGGAAGAAAGGGATAAGGATTCATGAGAGAACTGAAGCTAAAAGCCATGGCCAAAGTGAATCTTGGCCTGGATGTACTGAGGAAAAGAGAAGACGGATATCATGATCTGAGAATGATCATGCAGAGTATTTATCTGTATGACCGTATTGAGATGAGGCAGTCTAGGGAGCCGGGGATTCGGATTGCCACAAACCTGTATTATCTTCCCACAGGGCCGGAGAATCTGGTCTACAAAGGAGCTGAGCTTCTTATGAAAGAGTTTCAGATCGATTCCGGCCTGGAGATCCGCCTGGAGAAGCATATTCCGGTGGCTGCCGGCCTGGCAGGCGGAAGTTCTGACGCAGCGGCTGTGCTGATTGGGGTCAACCGCATATTCGGTCTGGGCCTTTCCAGAGAAGAGCTGATGGCAAGAGGCGTGAAGCTGGGAGCGGATATTCCCTTCTGCCTTATGCGGGGGACGGCCCTGGCGGAGGGGATCGGAGAGAAGCTTACGAAGCTTGAGAGTGCGCCGCCCTGCCACGTTCTGCTGGCAAAGCCCAAGATCCGTGTGTCTACCAAGTCCGTGTACGGGGCACTGCAGGCCGACAAACTGCCTTTCCATCCGGATATTGACGGGCAGATCCAGTGCATCCGGCAGGGGGATCTGTATGGAATGGCGGAAAAAATGGGAAATGTGCTGGAGACAGTGACGGTGCAGAAGCACCCGGAGATCCAGGCCCTGAAGGACAGCATGGAGAAGATGGGAGCCCTCAAGGCTATGATGAGCGGCAGCGGGCCAACGGTTTTCGGGCTGTTTGACAACCGCAAAGCGGCCCGGGAGGCTTATGAGAGGATCCGCAAGGGAAGTCTGGCAAAACAAACATATCTTACCACCTTTTTTAACTGATTTGAAAGGACAGAAGAGAATATATGGTCGAAACATTTCAATTACAGATGAACGAATATCTCCCTCTGCGGGATGTGGTATTCCAGACCCTGCGGCAGGCGATTTTAAAGGGAGAGCTGAAGCCGGGGGAGCGCCTCATGGAGATCCATCTGGCCCAAAAGCTGGGGGTAAGCCGTACTCCGGTGCGGGAGGCTATCCGCAAGCTGGAGCTGGAAGGATTGGTTCTTATGATACCCAGGAAGGGAGCCGTAGTGGCGGAGATCACAGTGTCTGACCTGGAGGATGTGCTGGAGGTGCGGTCAGCCCTGGAGGAACTGGCCGTTAAGTGCGCCTGCCGAAAGATCACTTCAGAACAGCTCTCTCTGCTTAAGGAGGCCGCGGAAGAGTTTGGGAAATCTCTGAAGGGGCAGGATGTGTCGGCCTGTGCCCAGGCAGATGAGGCTTTTCACGGGGTGATCTATCAGGCTACGGGAAACAGGCGGCTGATGCAGATGCTGAGCAATCTGCGGGAGCAGATGTACCGGTACCGGGTAGAGTATCTGAAGGACCGTCAGTCCCATCAGATCCTTCTCAAGGAGCATCGGGAGATCATGCAGGCTTTGGAGAGAAAAGACGAAGAAGAGGCGGCGAGGATCACTGCCGTACACATTGAGCGTCAGAAGGAAAACATCATCAACACTCTGACGAAGAAGGAATAAAATAGAAAATTTTGCCTATACTAGAGGATATCCTGCAGGATATCCTTTTATTTATCTGGGAAAGTCCTGGGGAGTTACTTCGTGTTTTATGCGGAAAGAAAGGAGACAGAAGATGGAAGAGATTTCCAGACGCCTGGCGGAAAACGAGCAGGTGATCCGTTCCCTGTGCAGAGGCTGCGACGATATTATTCTTCGTCCTATGAATCTTGGCTTTCCCACCCCTGTTTCATGTCTGGCTGTCTATATTGAGTCCGCAGTGAGCAATATGATGCTCCGGGAATCCGTTCTGGGCCAGCTCCTTTCCCATCTCTGGGAGATGGATGCCAAAGGGATCTCTCAGGCTGTGGAGGAAAACGGGCTGGGGATTTCCGATCTGAAAGAGCTTTCCACCATGAAGGAAGCCATGGCTGCTATGCTTGCAGGAAATGCGGTGCTGTTTTTAGACGGATATGGGAAAGCTCTGAAAATAGGCAGCAAAGGATATCCGGGAATGGGAGTGGGAGAAGCCCAGTCTGAGAAGGTGCTGCGGGGATCCAGGGAAGCGTTCTGTGACTCCGTGAAGACCAACACGGCTCTGATCCGAAAGAGAATCCGCACCACGGGACTGAAGGTGGAAGAAAATTTCCTGGGGACACGGTCTAATACGGTAGTAGCCCTTGTATATATGGAAGATTTGGTAAGGCCAAAGCTTCTGAATCAGATTAAGGAGGAGATTACTGCGCTTTCCGTGGATTCGGTTATGGACAGCGGCATTCTGGAGCAGCTTACGGGAAGATTTTCCTGGTCGCCTTTTCCAAAATGCCAGGCCACGGAGCGGCCGGACCGAGCCGCAGCGGCAGTACTGGAGGGGAGGATTGCCCTGATCAGCGACAATTCCCCCTCCGCCCTTTTGCTTCCCACCACATTAAACAGCCTCATGCAGACGGGGGATGACTATTATGGGAATTTTGAGATCGCTTCCCTGCTGCGCTGCATTCGGTTTGCGGCTATTTTCCTGGCCTTTTCCCTGCCTGGCTTATATCTGGCAGTGACCGGATTTCATCCCCAGCTTTTGCCTACGCCTCTGGCCCTGTCCCTAGCCCAGGCCAGGCAGGGGGTGCCCTTTCCTGGAATAGGGGAGGTTCTGTTTCTGGAATTTTCCTTTGAGCTTCTAAGAGAGGCCGGCCTTCGGATGCCGGGGCCCATTGGGAATACCATTGGCATTGTGGGCGGGCTGATCATAGGTCAGGCGGCTGTGAGCGCAAATCTTTTAAGCCCTGTGGTGGTGATCGTAAATGCCCTCACGGCCCTGGGTTCCTTTTCCATTCCCAATGAAGAATTGTCGGAGGCCTTCCGGCTGCTGAAATACGGCATGATATTCCTGTGCGGATTTTTTGGAATGTATGGCTTTGCCTTTGGATGGCTGTTTCTGCTGATCCATCTTTGTACCCTTAAGAGCTTTGGGATTCCTTATATGATGCCCTTTGCGGCCACCACGGAGGATGGGATCACACCGGTGACAGATGGGATTCTGAGGGCACCGGCGGCAAAAATGAACCACAGGCCTGTCTATACGCGCCCCGGGGCAAGAATCCGCATGGGCCAGGAAAACCAAAAGGATGGGGAAGACCAGCAGCAAAAGGGAGGAGAGAAGAGTGTTTTCAGAAAATCATAAAATCTCGCTGAGACAGCTAAAATATATGGTATTTATGGATATCATGGGAGTTTTATGTATCCTGCTGCCGGTATATCTGCAGAAAGCCACGGTGGGAACCATGGCGGTTTCCCTCCTGGCCGGTTTTTTGGCCTGGCAGCTTTTGGCCGGTTTTCTTGCCAGGAGAATTTCCAGGGGAAAGCCCCTGCTGGAGGAAATCCATAAGACGGCCGGTTCCCTGGCAGCTTTTTTGGTACTTGCGGCAGCGGTGGTCTATCTGGCGGCCCAGTCCGCAGTTTTTCTGAATCTGTGCGGGGAGCTGGCGGGAACGTACCTGCTGCCGGAGACACCCCTTCCAGTTCTGGTACTCCTTCCCCTGGCGGCCGGTCTTTTGCTGGCCAGAGGCGGGCTGGAGGTCAGGGCCAGAACCAGTGAGGTACTGGGGCCTGTGATTCTGGTCTTATTTCTAATTATGGGAGCCGGCGCCGCCTTTGGCATCCGGAACCTGGGAGAGACAGAAGCCGTCTTTCGCCTCCAGGATCAGGTGTTCTCCGGAGGTTATATAATTTTCGCCTGTGCAGGAGGATTCTTTCTTCCGGCCCTGGCAGGACATATTAAGGAAGAAGAGCAGGGACAGGAGAAAAAAGCGGCCCGGTATCTGAGAACAGGAGGCGCTCTGGGCATGCTGCTTCCAGGTGTGCTTCTGCTGATTACGGCCCTGTCCTTTGGAAACGGCGGCCTGGGAAGAATGGACTTTCCTGCTGTGCGGGTGATGAGCAGCGTCAGCCTGCCGGGAGGATTCCTGAAGCGGTGGGACGTGGTTTTCCTGGTTCTTCTTCTGCTTTCCATGGGGCTGGCCTGCGGAAGCGCCCTGTGGAACCTGAAAGGGGCCTCGGCCGCCTTGTGGGAGATGATTCCGCGGGCGGGCAGGAATGAAAAGGGGTGTCTGGCTTTCCAGGGGCTGCTGGCGCTTCTTGTCTATGCCGCAGCCGCAGGTTTTCTAAACGCTCAGACAGCGATGTGTTATTATAAGGCTCTCAATCTGCAGATTCTGACGCCGGTATTTCTTCTGATTTTGCTGCTGCTCTACTTTCGGCAGAGAAAGATGGGATTTATGGCTGCCGCTGCTTTAGCCGCTGTGCTTCTGCTGGGCGGATGTGCCGCCAGGGAGCTGGAAGAGAGGCTGTTTCCCACAGCCCTTCAGATCAGTCTCTCCGGGGAAGAGGTGCAGATTCTCTATGCCTGGAATGAGGGGGCGGGACTGTATGGTCAGGGAGATGAGGGGCGGGAGGATTCAGGGGCAGAGACCCAGGAAAGCCAGGAAGGCGGCCAGGGCAAGGAGAGCCAGCTTACCGTCTTCGGTGGGGAGACTCTGGGAGAGGTCTTTGAGAAGGTGGAAAATTACAGCGAGAGGTATATGGATTACAGCCACGTAAAGGCAGTGATCCTGGATGAAAAAATACAGGAAAACCGGGAGCTGAAAGAAGAACTTCTGGAATGGCTGGCCAAAGATCCGGCCTTTTCAGCTAACCTGATTCTCTTTCCCATGGAGGAGTCCGGTCTGTCCCTTGAGAAGGCCCAGGAGCGCAGCAGCGGCCAGGCAGGGCAGTATCTGGAAAATCTATATGAGAACAATGATGCGTACCGCAGGCAGGCGGTCACCCTGGGAGACTGGATCAGAGAACAGGCGGAAATTGAAAAAGGTGTTGTAGAATAAGGGTTTTCTGTGCTATAGTGAACAGATGAATAGGTTAAGAAGGCGGACGTATGCCCTGAGGGCTTTTGTCCGTCCGCTTTATGAGATGGGAGAGGAGAACATATGAAACAGATTTTAGATCTGATCAGCCAGGAAGTGATGGCAGCCTTTGAAGCCTGCGGATACGATCCTTCCTATGGCAGGACAGGGATTTCCAACCGGCCGGATCTCTGTGAATACCAGTGCAACGGGGCCATGGCGGCCAAAAAGAAATATGGAAAGGCGCCGGCGCTGATTGCTGCGGAAGTGGTGGAAAAGCTGGCAGAGAATCCTGCCTTTGAGCTGGTTCAGGCTGTGGGACCTGGTTTTATTAATCTGAAAGTAAAGGGAGAGTTCCTGCAGAAATATCTTCTTGAAATGCAGGCGGATCCGGATCTGTCCGTAGAAAAGACAAAGGAGCCCAAAACGATTATGCTGGATTACGGCGGCCCCAATGTGGCGAAGCCTCTCCATGTGGGGCATCTGCGTTCCGCCATTATCGGGGAGAGCATTAAGCGGATCGGGCGCTTTATGGGACATACCATGATCGGGGATGTCCACCTGGGAGACTGGGGCCTGCAGATGGGGCTGATTGTCACAGAACTTAAGCACCGGCAGCCGGATCTTCCGTATTTTGATGAGAACTGGCAGGGAGAATATCCAAAAGAAGCTCCCTTTACCATTTCTGAACTGGAGGAAATCTATCCCAGCGCCAGCGCCAGATCCAAGGAGGATGAGGCGTACCGTCAGGAGGCGCTGGAGGCTACCAAGATGCTCCAGAATGGAGTGCCGGGGTACAGAGCTTTGTGGGAACATATTTTAAATGTTTCCGTGACGGACTTAAAGAAAAACTATCAGAAGCTGAACGTGGAATTCGACCTGTGGAAAAAGGAATCCGACGCTCAGCCCTACATTCCTGATATGGTAGAAAAGATGAAAGAAGAGGGCTACGCCTATGAGGATCAGGGAGCACTTGTAGTAGATGTAAAGGAAGAGTCGGATACAAAGGAGGTTCCCCCCTGTATTCTTCTTAAATCGGACGGTGCTTCCCTGTACACCACCACGGATCTGGCGACCATCGTAGAGCGTATGAAACTCTTTGCGCCCCAGGAAATCATCTACATTGTGGACAAGCGCCAGGAGATGCATTTTACCCAGGTATTCCGCTGTGCCCGCAAGACGGGGCTGGTGGGAGAGGATACGAAGCTTAAATTTTTAGGCTTCGGCACCATGAACGGAAAAGACGGGAAGCCTTTTAAGACCAGGGACGGCGGCGTGATGCGCCTGGAGACTCTGATCAGCGAAATCTGCGACGAAATGTACAGAAAGATCCTGGAGAACCACGATGCGGATCCCAAGGAGGCCAGGGAAACGGCCGGGATCGTGGGGCTTGCGGCGATTAAATACGGAGATCTCTCAAACCAGGCGTCCAAGGATTACGTGTTCGACGTGGAGCGTTTTACCTCCTTTGAGGGAAACACGGGGCCTTACATTCTGTACACCATTGTCAGGATCAAGTCTATTCTGTCAAAATACAAAGAGAGCGGCAAGACAGTGGAGAAGGGAGGTATCCTGCCTCCGGCTGGAGATTCCGAGAAGAATCTGGCCCTGTCCCTGTGCGGTTTTAACAGCGCCATCGCTCAGGCCTATGCAGAGACGGCTCCCCATAAGATCTGTTCTTATATTTATGAGCTGTCCAATGCCTTCAACCGCTTTTACCATGAGACGAAAATTCTCACAGAAGAGGACGAAAGGCAGCAGGCAGGCTGGATTCAGATTTTGGAGCTTACCATGAGAGTGCTGGAGACCAGCATCGATCTTCTGGGCTTCTCAGCACCGGAGCGGATGTAAAGTCCGGGAAGAAAGGCGGCAGCGTATGAAATACATAAAACAGTTTGCCATTATTCTTACCGTTTCTTTTTTGGGGGAGGTACTGCGGGCTGTGCTGCCTCTCCCGGTACCGGCCAGCATCTACGGACTTCTGCTGATGCTTCTGGCCCTGTGTACCGGTGTGATTCCCCTGGAATCCGTGCGGGAGACGGGACGGTTCCTGATTGAAATTATGCCTCTGATGTTTATACCTGCGGCAGCGGGCCTTATTGAGTCCTGGGACAAGGTCAGCCCCATTGTTGTTGAACTGATGGTGATCACTGCCGTATCCACAGTGCTGGTTATGGCTCTGTCAGGCAGAGTGACCCAGTGGGTGATCCGCAGAGGCGGCAGGAAGAAAGAAGATACCAAGGAGGCGGGGATAAAATGAGAGAGATTCTGTGTGAGTCTACTTTTTTCGGAGTAGCGGTCAGCATCCTGGCCTATGAACTGGGGATTTTTTTGAAGAAAAAGCTGAAGCTTGCCATTTTCAATCCTCTGCTGGTGGCGGTGGCGGCTGTGATTGTGTTTCTTCTGATCACGGGGGTAGACTTTGAGAGCTACCAGGCAGGGGCGGACAAACTCAGCTATCTGCTGACTCCGGCCACGGTATGCCTGGCGATTCCCCTCTACGAACAGATCGGGCTTCTGAAAAACCATGCCAGGGCTATTATGGCGGGACTGGTTTCAGGCGTTCTCACAAGCCTGATTTCTATATTGGGAATGGCGGCGGTTTTCGGGCTGAGTCATGAGGAATATGTGACGCTTCTGCCTAAATCCATTACAACCGCCATTGGAATGGGAGTGTCGGAGGAACTGGGAGGCATTGTGACCATTACCGTGGCCGTGATTCTTGTGACGGGAATCCTGGGGAACGTCATTGCCGAGCCGGTATGCCGGCTCTTCAAAATCCAGGAACCTGTGGCCAAGGGAGTGGCAATCGGATCGGCCGCCCATGCCATTGGCACAGCCAAAGCCATGGAGATGGGGGAGATCGAGGGAGCTATGAGCAGCCTCTCCATAGCGGTGGCAGGACTGCTGACTGTGGCTGGGGCTTCTGTGTTTGCAAGTTTTCTTTGAATACTTTAAAAAGTCTTTGTATTTTTATAAGAAATATGTTATATTATGGGGCAATAGGGAACAAAGGGGCTCCTGATTTGGTTAGGGTTCCTTTGTATTTTACTTTAAAAGCCAGTCTCGGTGTGCAGACAGCAGGGCGCACTTGTGCGACATGCTGTCTGGGCACCAGAGACGTTAACCCGTATGAGCATGGAGGGCGATAGCCCAGAATGCGAATACGGGTAGGATTGCGGGAGCGCCAAAGGCGCGGAGCAATCCGTGGCTTTTATGCGTGGTGATGCCTGCGCCAGCAGGCATGTAAGTTTA
>DVGR01000025.1 GCA_018712605.1 Candidatus Choladousia intestinigallinarum | reverse complement strand
GAGGCGGCTGCTCTCTGTGCCATCCCAATTTTGCTGGGAAGTTTTATCGGGATCGCCCTGACTTTCGGAGCCATACAGATTGTAAATATCCTTGCGGATGGCATTGTGGGCAGGCATGACGCGGTATTTACTTACCATCCTCTCGTATTTGCCGCCGCAATTCTGGTATCTGTTCTGACAGTACTGATTTCCGCATGGCTGCCAGCCCTAGACTTAAGCAAGCTGACTCCGCTGGAAGCCATTAAAAATGCAGGCGAGCTGAAGCTAAAACGGAGGAAAAAATCTCGTATTCTTGCGAGACTGTTTGGAGCAGAAGGAGAATTGGCCGGCAATGCGCTGAAAGCGCAGAAGAAATCCTTAAGAACCTCTGCACTGTCTCTAACGCTCTCTTTTCTGGGCTTTACGTTCATGTTGTGCTTCTTTACTCTTTCAGGAATCAGCACAAACCATACTTATTTTGAACGCTACCAGGACGCCTGGGATGTCATGGCAGTCATAAAGGACTCCCCGATAGAGGATTTTCCTTACGAAGATGAAATCCATACGCTGAATGATACAGACAGCGTAATCTATCAAAAAGCTGAGGCTTATAGTTCTGTTCCCATGGCGGCCATCAGCGGGGAAGTGGAAAGCCTGGGAGGATTAGAGGCGTTGGCCGGAATCTCTGTCGGCGCTGACGGTGATACCTATACGGTTCAGGCCCCTATTGTCATTATGGATGACAGCAGCTTCGCTGCATACTGCGAGCAGATCGGCGTTTCCGCGTCAGGAACAGGGAGTGTGATTCTCAACCGTATCTGGGACAGTGTAAACAGCAATTTCAGGTACAAAGAATATGTTCCGTTTTTAACTGAGGAACAGGACACTATCCTCTTGCAGAATCGTGATGACGCGGCAGCCGCTGTCGCAATCCCTGTTTTAGGCTATACACAGGAGCCGCCGGTTTTAAGAGAAGAATACGATAATTATGCTTTGGTTCAGTTCCTTTCTGCTTCATCGTGGGAACAGATCGAAGAAGTGATTGGGAATGCACAGCAGGACACATATATCCGCGTACTGGCCGCAAAGGATCGAACCTTAAGGGAATTGAATACAATAGAAACGGAACTGACAAATATCCTGGGACATGAATTTGCGCTTGAAATGGAAAACCGTATTCAGGAAAAAATAGACAATGACGCCATGCTAAATGGCTATAAGCTGATTATCGGAGCGTTGTATGCATTGCTTGCCCTGATTGGAATCGCCAATGTATTTTCCAACACGTTAAGTTTTATCCGGCTGAGGAAAAGAGAATTTGCGAGGTATATGTCCATCGGTATGACGCCGGAAGGCATGCGCAAAATGTTTCTGATCGAGGCCCTTGTTATCGCAGGGCGCCCTGTCCTGATTACGCTGCCGGCCACTGTATTATTTGTATGGTTTATGATAACGGCGGGCTGCCTGAATCCATTGGAGTTTTTGTCAGTGGCTCCGATTGTTCCTGTCGTAATTTTTATGGCGGCGATTTTTGGATTTGTCGCACTGGCCTATTATGTAGGAAGCAGAAAAATCCTGAAATGTAACCTGGCAGAAGCGCTACAAAGTGATCATATGGGATAAACCCAGGGCCTGGCCTGCAAGCCAGGCTTTTTCTCTTGACAGGAACCTTTTGTCATGCTATATTGATAATTAGATTATCGATAATCGAATTATCAATGTAAGAAGGTGATACGTTATGGCAGTGCCGGATCATTCCATCGACCGGCGGATTTTTGAGAGCGCCCGGAAGGAGTTTCTGGAAAACGGATTTGAAAAAGCTTCCCTCAAGGCCATCTGTGAAGGGGCCTGCGTCACTACCGGGGCGCTGTACAAACGGTATAAAGGAAAAGAAGACTTATTCTGCGCCGTGGTGGATCATACAGTGAAAGATCTGTACAAGGTGGCTCATTCCCGAGGAGACCGTGACCCTGCCGCTATGTCGGATGCCGAACTCATCAAGGCCTGGGATATGGACGGCCCGGACATGATGTGGTGGATGCGGTTCCT
This sequence comes from Candidatus Choladousia intestinigallinarum, assembly GCA_018712605.1. Taxonomy (GTDB): domain Bacteria; phylum Bacillota; class Clostridia; order Lachnospirales; family Lachnospiraceae; genus Choladousia; species Choladousia intestinigallinarum. Next base: position 989 of record DVGR01000025.1, on the reverse strand, counting down.
CTACGACCGGCACGACGATTTTGTCCTGCTGCTCTCCTGTTCGGACGGAACCCGGTACGCAAATTTCCAGCATGACTGGGTAGAGGTGCTGACAAAGGCCACCAGCGCCTTTTTGGCAGAGGCCCAGCGGCGGGGGATCTGCCGGACGGATGTGGGACCGGAAGAACTGCATATCCTGCTTTCCGCCTTCTGGGCCACCATCTATGAGCCGTTCATCCACGGCTTTGACTGGGAGCAGATTGAACAGCATTGCCGCATTGTCTGCAGACTGTTTGACTGGCATAAAGCACTGGAATTTTGTGTGGAGAAATAGCCCTCAGCAGAGGGTCTTTCTTCGACTTAAAAGTTAATCTAAACTAACCATATAAGGAGGTAAAACTGTGTTTAAAAAAGTGTTGGAATATGCGGGCGAGTACCGTAAAACCATCTACGCTTCCATGGCGGTCATGCTCATTGGCATTGTGATGAATGTACTGCCCTTTCTCTTTCTCTATCAGCTCATTGAGCCGCTGCTTTTACACAGGAATGTGGATGTTTGGTATGTGGCGTGGCGGGCGCTGGCCATTGGGATCTGCGGAGTATTGTACGCCCTGTTCTACGTCAAGGGGCTGGCGCTCTCCCATCAGGCGGCCTACAAAACTCTGAAAAATTTACGTTCCTCCCTTCAGGGGAAGCTGGAGCGGCAGCCTCTGGGAACCATTCAGGAAAAGGGCGTGGGAACCCTCAAGAAAATGTTTATAGACGACATCGACTCCATCGAGCTGCTGCTGGCCCACGCCCTGCCGGAAGGCCTTTCCAACGTTGCGGTTCCGCTGTTCGTCTTTATCGCCATGTTTTTTGCAGACTGGAAGCTGGCGCTGCTGTCCCTCTGCGCCCTGCCTTTGGGACTCATCGCCATGGGAGCCATGTATAAGGCCGGCACCAGTAAAATGGGCGCCTACTACGCTTCCGCCCAGAAGATGAACAACACCATCGTGGAGTACATCAAC
>DVGR01000225.1 GCA_018712605.1 Candidatus Choladousia intestinigallinarum | reverse complement strand
GTGCTTTTCCAACCTAGAGAGGGACAGGATTTGGTAAACTTTAAAGAAGAGGACGGTGTGTTTTCCTTTAAACATGAGCGGAAAGGAAATTCTTATCTGGACTGGATCAGTCATTTTTTTGATATGCAGGTACTGATTCTTGAGCTTCCTATGAATTTTGCGGGTAATTTATGGATTAAGACGAAGAATTCTTCGGTTTCAGTTTCAGGGCTTGGGAATCTTTCTTTGGGAGAATTTATAAGTAATAATGGAAAAATCCACGTGAAAAACAGCCATATAGAAAAGCTGACCGTTCAGGCCAATAACGGAAAAATTGACTTGTCCAACCTCATGGGAAATGACATGGAAGCATCTTCAGGAAATGGGCTGATTACAGCAAGAGAATGCAGATTTACAGACCGTCTGGTTCTGCAGACCCAGAACGGAGCTGTAACAGGGAAAAACCTGATCGGAGATCACATTTCCATGCAGACCTGCAATGGCTTTGTCACCGGAAATATTATTGGAAACGAGAAAGATTATAATATTGAAAGCAGTACAAAAAATGGATTTAACAATCTGGAAAATGTGGCTTCGCCGGAGAGAAGCAAGACGCTGCGGGCCAAAACCCATAATGGAAGAATCCAAATAGAATTTACATTATAGATCCAGTGAACAAAAGTGTGCTTTGCACACCCTTGCGGTTCCCTGAAGAGACATGGGGCAAATTCCAAAACAGAGGGATTTGCTCCATTTTTGTTTTATAGCCGCTTTGTTCTTTTAAAATCCAATATATGAATTCACCCACCTATGAGCAAGCTCATGTGGGCTTAGGCCTTTTGACCCTGGCATCATAAAATGATCATATAAATAAAAGAAAGAACATTTAATGTTCTTGAAAATGATCTTAAAATCAAATATAATACAAATGTCCAGGACAAAAATTCATATAAATCGATAAAAAGATCATATAAAAACAGGGGGGAAAACTCTATGAGCAAAGTGGATGAGATCACACGGGAGAGCTGGATCATGAGTACCTTTCCGGAATGGGGAACCTGGCTGAATGAGGAAATTGAAAATGAAGAGGTGAAGCCGGGGACAGTAGCGATGTGGTGGCTTGGCTGTACAGGGATCTGGTTTAAGACACCCGGCGACTGTAATATTACTATTGATCTCTGGACTGGAAACGGTAAGAGAACCCATGGGGACGGCAGGATGAAAGAGGGGCATCAGATGGCGAATATGTGCGGAGCCAGAGCCATGCAGCCTAACCTGCGGGCAGTTCCTTTCGTCCTTGACCCTTTTGCGGTCCGGCAGGTGGATGCGGTGCTGGCGACACATTATCATCAGGATCATATGAGCGCAGAGTATGCGGCTCATGTAATTAAGAGCGGCATGACCACCACAGATCAAGAGGGCCGAAGGATCCCCGTACCCTTTATCGGGCCTAAGAAATCTGTAGAGCTGTGGATGAAATGGGGCGTACCCGCAGAACGGTGTGTCACGGTAAAACCGGGAGATGTGATTAAGATAAAAGATGTGGAGATTACGGCTTTAGATTCCTTTGACCGTACCTGCCTGGTGACCACAGATTCCACAGGGCCGGACAGAGAAGAACTCACCGGAAAATGTCCTTCTGACATGGATGAGAAGGCGGTAAACTATCTGGTCAAGACGCCGGGAGGAAATATCTACCACAGTGGGGATTCCCACTATTCCATTTACTATGCAAAGCACGGCAAAGATTACCAGGTGGACGTGGCCTTTGGCTCTTATGGGGAGAATCCTGTGGGAATGCAGGATAAGATGACTTCTGTGGATATTCTGCGGATGGCAGAGGCGCTGCGGGCAAAAGTTGTGATCCCCATTCATTATGATGTGTGGACGAACTTCATGGCAGACATTAACGAGATCCGGGTTCTCTATGATATGAAGAAGGACCGTCTGGATTATAAATTCCATCCTTTTTTCTGGGAGGTAGGCGGGAAATATGTTTATCCCACCGACAAGGATAAGAGAGCCTATCATCACAGAAGAGGATTTGAGGATTGTTTTGAAGCGCCGCAGAATATACCGTTCCGTTCCTGCTTATAATTTACGCATCCTGCAAAGACAGCCAACAGAGTATTTGACGAAAACAGAGCAGATACTTTATACTGTTACACAGAATAAAAAATCAATTATAACTGTGTGCAGATAGATGTTGCCTGATTTGCAGATAAAAGAATAAGAAAAGGAGCGGGCTATGAAGCGTGAAAGAGCATTTGTAGAAAACAGAAGGAAAAATATTCTTGCTGCTATTATTGAGAATCCCAAGATCCGTGTGGAGCAGCTGGCGGAGCGTTTCTCTGTCTCACCCATCACCATCCGCAGAGATCTGCAGGTTCTGGAAGATCATAAAAAATTGACCCGGTTTTACGGGGGAGCGGCGCCTGCCAATGAGGTATGCCGGGAAGAAGAGCAGGATGAGGTTTCCATGTACAGAGAGCTGATTGCCAGATTTGCCGCTTCCCTTGTGGAGGACGGAGATTCTCTTTTTATTAACACCAGCAGAAATGCTCTGCAGATGCTCCAGTATGTGAACAAGAAGAATGTTACAGTGATTACCAACAATGGAAGGGCTGTCAACAGTGAGCAGTCCCCCGGCGTCAGCGTGATTCTTACGGGAGGAGAGCTGCGTTATCCTAAGGAAGCCATGGTTGGAGAGTTCGCAGAGCGGAACCTGCTGAAGGTTTATGCCAAAAAGGCTTTCGTGGGCTGCAGCGGAATCTCCCCTGAGTGCGGAGTGACTACGGAAAATGCCAACGAAGTCAACTTAAATGAGCTTATGCTCCGGAGAGCCACGAAAGCGGCTTATATTTTGGCGGATCACACCAAAATCGGAGTGAACAGCAGTTTCCGCACCTGCGGAATTGAGCGTGTAAAAAACCTGATTACAGATGAAAAAGCGCCAAAGGAAATCCTGAACGTGTTTCGGGAACAGGGGGTGAAGGTATATCAGGTAAGTCGGAAGGATGTGTTGGAAGAATAAAAGGAGAAAGTAAATGAAATCGTATACTTTAGGACTGTATGAGAAGGCTATGCCTGCGAATCTGTCCTGGGAGGAGAAGCTGCGGACGGCAAAGGGCGCAGGATATGACTTTGTTGAGATCAGTATTGACGAGACAGAGGAAAAGCTTTCACGTCTGGATATGCCGGCGCAGGAACGAATAAAATTGAACCGTCTGGCACAAGAGACCGGGATCGGCTTGCGCACCATGTGCCTGAGCGGACATCGGAAGTTCCCACTGGGAAGCAGCGATCCTGCTGTATGCGCCCGGGGAATGGAGATTCTGGAGAAAGCCATCCGCCTTGCGGAGGATCTTGGAATCCGGATTATCCAGCTTGCCGGCTATGATGTCTATTATGAGAAATCAACTTCGGAGACGGTAAGACGATTTGAAGAAAACTTGCAGAAGGCCTCTCTCCTGGCGGCAAGAGCGGGGGTTCTTATGGGATTCGAGACCATGGAGACAGAATTTATGAACACAGTGGGAAAGGCCATGAAGTATGTAAACATGGTAGATTCGGTGTACCTGAACGTATATCCCGATGCAGGGAACATTACAAATGCGGCGGCAGTGTATGGGACAAATGTTTTGGAAGACTTAAAAACCGGCGCCGGACATATTGCGGCCCTTCATTTAAAGGAGACCGCCCCGGGAAAATTCCGGGAAATCCCCTTTGGGACGGGGCATGTAGATTTTAAATCTATGGTACATACAGCATGGAGATTGGGAGTGCGCAAGTATGTAGCAGAGTTCTGGTATACGGGAGGCTCTCAGTGGGAAGCGGATTTGGCGGCGGCCAGAAATATGCTGGGAACTTTGCTGGATCAGGAAGAGCAAGGAGACCGTGATGAAAATAGAAAAGAAAGTAATGTCCAATCTGACGAAATGTTATTCTATAGCGCCTCTTCATTATCAGGGGAGAGATCATATTCTAGTGGCTGCGGAGAAACAGGATCCCTGTTATCTCTTTGATCTGGAGGGGAATCTGGAAGATAAGGTGTGGGATGGACCGGGAGGAGCCATGAGCATGGTGCAGGTGCCGGGGACAGACGGGCAGTTTCTCTCCACCAGCAGATTTTACTCGCCGAACGACTCCAAGGACGCCAAAATCGTTATTGTTACCCCCAGGGGAAAGGGAAATTGGGAGATCCGTACCCTTGTTTCCCTTCCCCATGTACACCGGTTTGACCTCCTGAGCAGGGACGGGGACGTATTCCTCATCGCCTGCACGCTGAAGTCTGGCCATGACTTTAAGGATGACTGGACAAAACCAGGAAAGGTGTACGCAGCTAAGCTCCCTTGGGATCTTTCAGGATTTAATGAGGAAAGCCAGTTAAAGATGACTGTACTCAGAGATAATATGCAGAAAAACCATGGCTATTGCCGGATCCAGGAGGATGGCTATGAGGCCTGCCTCATAACCTCCAACGAAGGCGTTTTCCGCTTTGTTCCTCCTGCCAGGGGGGAGGAACGGTGGGAGGTGAAGAGGCTGCTTGCAGAACCCTCCAGCGATGCGGTTCTGGTGGATTTTGACGGAGACGGCAGGAAAGAGCTGGGGGTTCTCGCTCCCTTCCACGGGGATCAAATCTTCATTTATAAGGAGAGAGACGGAGCGTATGAAAAGGTATATACATATGCGCAGTGCGCGCCTTTTGCACACGCTGTCTATGGAGGGGATCTGTGCGGAACTCCGGCTTTTGTGGTAGGTCACAGAAAGGGAGAGAGAAATCTCATTGCCATCTCTTATGACCGGGATAAAGGAACGTATGTCTCAGAAACGATCGATCGGGACTGCGGCCCGGCCAACGTCTTTCACTATGTGCATAACGGAAAGGATGTGCTGGTCAGCGCCAACCGGGAAACAAACCAGGTGGCAATGTATACGCTTACCAGATAGGACAGAGTCCTAAAAAGCAGAGAAATCAGGTGCCTGAAGGGAGGAATCCTTTTTCAGGTACCTTTTTTGCGCCTGATTCCTCCGGAAATTCTGCTATACAAGAAAAGAAGCCGTGCGGCAGGTGATCACCAAAGAGCTGCTGGAAAGAAAAACGCAGCAGCAGATGTAAAACTGCACCGGTAAGGAACGGAATTCAGAACGGATAAGGGGGATCACAGATGGATAAATTTTTTCTGCTGACTTATGTAAGCATTGGACAGGACGGGTTTCTGCATTCACGTCATGCATGGTTTGAGACGGAAGAAGAGCTGCGCAGCTTTGCCCGTTCGGCAAGAGATATGGATGCGGAGATGGAGATTGAACTGGCGATTGAGATATACGGACACAGGGAAATTGGCATTCACTTATAAAGCGCCCTGACAGATACACTTGCCGCCCGGCCGGTAAGATGTCTTATAACGGAAGTATGAAAAGCCTTAATAAAAAGTGAAATTCTGTGGGCTTTCTTGAAGTCTATTTTCATGTATGGTAAAATGAAAATACTGAAATTACCAATGGATAAAGACGAAAGGGATCAAATATGAA